>CAMJQJ010000023.1 GCA_946408025.1 uncultured Faecalitalea sp. | reverse complement strand
GATTTCCATTGGTGACTGGAGTTCAGACGTGTGCTCTTCCGATCTTTTAGGTTCAAGACCCATCTCTGATAAACTAAAACATATTTCACGACGGATATTTTCTCCCTTGTCTTTAGGAAAGACATCCATATAAGTGCCATGATCGATAGGTATTTTGGTGGCAATACCATTATCATCCATATGGAATAAATAGAATTCAAACTGTGTCGCAAAATCAATGTTTAATTTGCGTGATTTTAATTCCATAACGGCTTCTTTTAATAAGTTTCTACTGTCTTCACGATAAAGATTTCCATTGCAATCTTTAATATCGCAATAAAGACGGATAACTGCACCATCCATGGAACGCCACGGTAGTATCGTTAGTGTTGAGGGATCCGGAAATAAAAAGAGATCCGCTTTTCCTTTATTGTCAAATCCTTTTATATTAAAACGATCAAATGAAATACCTTTTTCAAAAGCTTTGGGTAATGCATCTGGTTGAATCGCAATGTTTTTTTGAGTCCCAAATGCATCAAAAAAAGCTAAACGAATGAATTTTACATTTTCTTCTTCTATGAAACGAAGACATTCTTCTTTATTAAACATATCAAAGCCCCCTTTGTACGTATGTTATTAAAACACGATTTACACAAAGTTTTCAACAGTTTTCATATTGTTTCATTTTTTTGTTGACAAAACATTTCAAATCCGTATAATTATCGACATAGAAAAGGCAAAGGTGCCAATTAGCTTAATGCTGATAGGTGTCTTTGCCCTTTTTTTTATAGGAGGAAGATTATGACAACAAACGTTACAGAAATTTTCGCAAGTAAAGTTTTTAATGAGGAACAGATGCAGCTACGTCTTGCAAAAGATACATTTAAAGAGTTGCAAAAAACGATTCGAGAAGGAAAACCCTTAAATATTAAAATTGCCAATGCAGTAGCTCATGCTATGAAAGAATGGGCCTTGGAAAATGGGGCTACACATTTTACCCATTGGTTTCAACCAATGACTGGTGTGACAGCAGAAAAACACGACAGTTTTATTACACCAAGTGAAAAAGGAAAAGTCATTATGGAATTTTCTGGTAAAGAATTAATTAAGGGAGAACCTGATGCATCTTCATTCCCTAATGGAGGTCTCCGTGCAACTTTTGAAGCCAGAGGTTATACGGCATGGGATCCAACATCCTATGCTTTTATCAAAAATGATGTACTATGTATTCCTACAGCTTTCTGTTCTTATTCAGGCCATGCTCTAGATAAAAAGACACCATTATTAAGGAGTATGGAGGCTATCAATAAACAAGCATTACGAATTCTACGTTTATTTCATAATGATGATGTCAAGATGGTCAAAAGTACAGTTGGTCCTGAACAAGAATACTTTTTGGTTGATATTGAACAATACAAGCGTCGAAAGGATCTAATTTATACGGGCCGTACATTATTTGGTCTTCCTGCCCCTAAAGGCCAAGAAATGGAAGATCATTATTTTGGAACAATCAAATCCAGGGTTCAAACGTTCATGAAAGAATTGAATACTGAACTTTGGAAATTAGGTGTTTTGGTCAAAACTGAACATAACGAAGTTGCGCCAGCTCAATATGAATTAGCACCAATCTTCTCTACAAGCAATATCGCGACCGATCATAATCAATTGACCATGGAATTGATTCAACGAATCGCAAAAAAGCATGGCTTAGTTGCTTTATTGAATGAAAAGCCATTTGAAGGTATCAATGGTTCTGGTAAACACAATAATTTCTCTTTATCTACCGATACAGGTATCAACTTATTAGAACCTGGAGAAACGCCATATGAAAACGCACAATTCTTACTTTTCTTATGTGCCATCATTAAAGCTGTTGATGAATATCAAGACTTGTTACGTTTAAGTGTAGCTAGCGCGGGAAATGATCATCGATTAGGCGCCAATGAAGCCCCACCGGCAATTATTTCTATTTTCTTAGGAGAAGAACTGACAGAAGTATTAGAAGCTATTGAAAAAGGTATTAATTACGACGGAAAAGATCGTGAGTTTATGAAAATTGGAGCACATGTCTTACCAAAATTCACAAAAGACACAACTGATCGAAATCGAACAAGTCCATTTGCTTTTACTGGTAATAAGTTTGAGTTTAGAATGCCAGGAAGCGCTTCTTCGATTGCAGGATGTAATATTTGTTTAAATACAGCTATAGCGGAAGAACTTAGACAGTATGCAGATATTTTAGAAAACGCTCATGATTTTGAAAGTACATTTCATGCTTTGATTCTAGATACGATCAAGAATCATAAACGTATCATTTTTAACGGTAACGGGTATGATGATTCCTGGATCAAGGAAGCTGAAAAACGCGGTTTATTAAATCTTCGTACGACTCCAGATGCACTTCCATACTTTGTACATGAGAAAAATATCAAGTTATTTGAGCGTAATAAAGTATTTAATCGAGAGGAAATTTATTCTCGTTATGAGATTATGATGGAAGAATATACAAAGACAATTAATATTGAAGCTTTAACTATGATCAACATGGCACAAAAGGAAATTCTCCCAGCTGCTTTGAAATATAGCAAACATTTAGCGCAAAGTTTAAAGCTTAAACGTGAGATTTCAACACTAATTGATACAGAATATGAAGAGGTTAATTTAACAAGGATTTCAAGCTTATTAACAAACGCTCATAGGAATATTCTAAAACTTCAAGAATCAGTGGATAGTTTAAAAGAAATTGATGATTTTGAAAAAGCAGCTTTTTTTGTTCGTGATACTTTGATTGAGGATATGAAACAATTAAGAAAGCCATGTGATGAAATGGAAAGCATTGTATCGAGTCAAGATTGGCCTTTCCCTACCTACGGAAAATTATTATTTGGAATTATTTAAATATTATATCAGATCTATTTTTGTAGATCTGATTCTTTTTAAAGGAGTAGATAACTATGTGTACTGTAATTGGATATCAAGGTGATAAAGACGCAAAAGATATACTTATGCAAGCCATGCAAAAAACGTATTCAAGAGGACCAGATGAACAAAAGATAAAATCTTTTGGATCTTGCATCTTAGGTTTTCAACGATTGGCAATCATGGGACTTAGTGATGAAGGAATGCAACCATTTCAATTAAATCAAGATGCTCTAGTTTGTAATGGTGAAATCTATGGTTTTCGTAAAATCAAAGAATCATACACAAAAAAAGGAATTGAATTTAAAAGTGAAAGTGATTGTGAAATTTTATTATACATGTATCAAGAATATAGATGTGAGATGTTTAAAATGCTGGATGCTGAATTTGCTTTGATTATTTATGATCATAAAAGTGATTCATTGATTGCAGCTAGAGATCCAATTGGAATTCGTCCTTTGTTTTACGGATATGATTCAAACAATAATATCATATTTGCTTCAGAAGCAAAAAACCTTATATCCATCGTTAAAAAAATCATTCCCTTCCCTCCTGGGCATTATTATTCAAACGGAAAGTTTGTTTGTTTTAGAGATATCAGTCATGTGGAATTTTACAAAAGTGGAAATTTAAATACTATTTGTAAACCAATTCATGATCTTTTAATACAGGGGGTTCATAAAAGACTAGATTCTGATGCTAAAGTAGGCTTTTTATTAAGTGGTGGATTGGATTCTAGTTTGGTTTGTGCTATTGCTTCTAGAATGTATGATAAACCAATACATACTTTTGCTATTGGGATGGAAACAGATGCCATTGATTTAAAATATGCCAGAGAAGTAAGTGAATATATTCATTCTATTCATACTGAATTCATCATCTCGAAAAAAGACGTGATAAATGCTTTGGAAGAAGTCATAGAGATTTTGGCTACATATGATATAACGACCATTCGAGCTTCCATAGGTATGTATCTTCTCTGTAAAAAAATTCATGAAACGACTGATATCCGTGTTTTATTGACCGGTGAAGTCAGTGACGAATTATTTGGGTATAAATATACAGACTATGCTCCAAATGCCTATGCTTTTCAACAAGAATGTGTGAAACGCATAAAAGAGCTATACATGTATGATGTGTTAAGGGCCGATCGTTGTATTAGTACAAACTCTATGGAGGCTAGGGTTCCTTTTGGAGATTTAGCTTTTGTTCAATATGTTATGTCGATTGATCCTGAATTAAAAATGAATACTCATAACAAAGGAAAATACTTGCTTCGCTATGCATTCAAAGAAGATGCTCTACTACCTAAACACATATTGATGAGAGAAAAGGCTGCATTTTCTGATGCTGTAGGTCATTCCTTAGTAGAAGATCTTAAAGCATATGCACAAACAAAGTATACCGATGAAGAATTTCATGAAAAAATCAAAAAATATACATTTGCACCTCCCTTTACCAAAGAATCTCTTTTGTATCGTGAGATTTTTGACAAATACTATCCAGATCAAGAGAGTATGATCAAAGGATACTGGATGCCAAATAAAGAATGGGAGCATTGTGATGTCTTAGATCCATCTGCCAGGGTCTTGGCAAATTATGGAGACAGCGCAAAATAAATAGAAAGGTGAAATTATGAGCTATAAAAATGAACATGATGCTTGTGGAATTGGTGCGGTTGTTCAAATTGATGGTAACGCGAGTCACGATGTAGTGGACAATGCTTTATCAATCGTAGAAAAATTAGAACATAGAGCTGGTAAAGATTCCACAGGAAAGGTTGGAGATGGTGTAGGTATCTTATTGCAGATATCACATTCATTCTTTAAACATGTATGTAAGGAAATAAATATTAAGCTGCAAAAACCTAGAGATTATGCTGTAGGAATGTTTTTCTTTCCCAATCATATGTTAGAAAGAAATCAATCTAAAAGATTATTTGAAACAATCGTTTCAAATGAAAACTGCGAAATATTAGGTTGGCGCAAGGTCAATACTGATCCGTCTATTTTAGGCGAAAAGGCACTTACCTGCATGCCTTATATAGAACAGGTTTTTATCAAAAAACCTAGTTTTGTATCGTCAGATCTTGAATTTGACAAATTATTATATGTAATACGAAGACAATTTGAAAAAAGTTGCCCAGACACATACGTTGTTTCATTATCTTGTCGAACGATCGTATATAAAGGAATGTTTTTGGTGAATCAACTTAGAAAATTTTATCCAGATCTTGATGATCCAAACTACATAAGCTCGATTGCGATTGTACATTCCCGCTTTTCAACGAACACAACTCCAAGCTGGCAAAGAGCACATCCAAATCGTTTGATAGCTCATAATGGAGAAATTAATACGATCCAAGGAAATATCAACCGTATGCTTGCACGTGAAGAAAGCATGAGTTCAGAATTCTTAAACCAGAACAAAACTAAGATACTACCAGTGATCGATCCAAAAGGCTCGGATTCTGCAATCTTAGATAATACGTTGGAATTTTTGATGATGAATGATATTGAACTTGCCAAAGCTGTCATGATTACGATTCCTGAAGCCTGGAAGAATTCCTTACAAGATTCCTTAAAAAAAGATTTTTATCATTATTACGCTACTATGATGGAACCATGGGATGGACCTGCTGCCATTTTATTTAGTGATGGGGATGTTTTAGGTGCAGTCCTTGATCGAAATGGATTACGACCTGCAAGATATTACATAACGGATGATAATATGTTGATCTTATCAAGTGAAGTGGGTGTTTTAGATGTTGATGAGAAAAAAATATTAAAGAAATCTCGTTTAAAACCAGGAAAAATGTTATTGGTAGATACTAAACGTAAAGAAATCATTGATGATGAAACAATCAAAGATCGATATGCATCCAATAATCCTTATGGTGAATGGTTGGATGGTTCTTTATTAAAATTAAAAAATCTTAAGGCAACCGATAAAAAAACAGTAAAACTTACGACACAAGAACGACAGTCACTGTATAAATATTTTGGTTATACTTATGAAGAAGTAAATGATTTGATTTTGAATATGGCAAGTACACAAAAAGAGCCGACCTTTTCTATGGGAACCGATATTCCTTTAGCGATTTTAAGCAATCTTCACCCTTCCTTGTTTCATTACTTTAAACAACGATTTGCCCAAGTAACCAACCCACCAATTGATTCCATTCGTGAAGAAATCATTACTGATACAACGACTTATGTAGGGCCTAATGGAAACATACTTAAAGAGAATAAACATAATTGTAAAGTTTTAGAGATCAACAATCCGATCCTAGATGCAAGAGATATGGATAAGATCAAACATCTTAATGATAAGACTCTTGTTCCTCAAGTGATATCTCTATTGTATTATCGAGGCATGCCATTAAAAGAGGCTATGGAAGAGTTATTTGTTAAATGCGATAAAGCATATCATGAAGGTGCAAATATATTGATCTTATCAGATCAAGGTATTGATGAAAGTCATATGGCTATTCCAAGTTTATTAGCTATTTCAGGTTTGGAACAACATTTGATCAAGACAAAAAAACGAACATCTGTATCGATCATACTTGAGAGTGGTGAGCCACGTACCGTACATGAATTTGCCTGCTTATTAGGATTTGGGGCAACCGCTATTTATCCATATTTGGCACATGAATGTATTGAAGAAAATATTGAAAAAGGTAATTTGGATAAAGAAGTTTCGATTGCTATTAAAGATTATAATTTAGCTGTTTTACAGGGTATCGTAAAAATTGCTGCTAAAATGGGAATATCTACGCTACAATCTTATCAATCAGCACAGATATTTGAAGCAATTGGAATCAGCCAGGAAGTTATTGATCAGTATTTTACCAACACTATATCTATAGTTGGTGGAATTGGTTTAAAACAAATAGAAGAAGACTTAACATTCCATCATAAAAGAGCATTTGATGTACTCGGTTTAAAGACAGATATGAGTTTAGACTCAATTGGATTTCACAAGCTTCGTTATGGAAAACATACAGAAGATCATTTATACGATGCTAAGACTATCACCCTGCTTCAACAAGCAGCCCAGACTAATGACTATCAGCTTTTTAAACAATATACCCATCGTTTGCAAAATAAGGAGATCATGCATAATTTGCGCGATAGTTTTGAAATTGTCGCAGATACAACTCCTATTCCTTTAGATGAAGTTGAATCTGAAGAAGAAATCGTAAAACGTTTTAAAACTGGTGCAATGTCGTATGGATCCATATCCAAAGAAGCACATACCTGTCTTGCGATTGCGATGAACCGTCTACATGGTAAGTCCAATACAGGTGAAGGTGGCGAAGATTCTAAACGATTCCACACAGAAGAAAATAGTGCCATCAAACAAGTCGCCAGTGGTCGTTTTGGTGTAACAAGTGAATATTTGATCAATGCTCAAGAAATACAAATCAAAATGGCTCAAGGAGCAAAACCAGGCGAAGGAGGTCACCTACCTGCTCAAAAGGTATATCCTTGGATTGCTAAAACAAGGCACTCTACACCAGGTGTCTCATTGATTTCACCTCCGCCTCATCATGATATTTATTCGATCGAAGATTTAGCTCAATTAATCTATGATTTAAAAAATGCCAATGAAAAAGCTCGAATTTCTGTAAAACTGGTTAGTGAAGCTGGTGTGGGAACTATTGCATGTGGTGTTGCCAAAGCTGGTGCTGCTGTTGTTTTGATTTCCGGATATGATGGTGGTACAGGAGCGGCAGGACAAAGCAGTATTCATCATGCAGGTCTACCATGGGAATTAGGACTGGCTCAAGCTCATAAAGATCTAATCGATAACAATTTAAGAACACGTGTAATTTTAGAAACAGATGGTAAATTGATGAGCGGAAGAGATGTTGCTATTGCTGCATTGCTTGGAGCGGAAGAATATGGCTTTGCAACTGCCCCTTTGGTTGTTATGGGATGTCGTATGATGCGAGTATGTAATTTGGATACTTGTCCTTTTGGTATTGCTACACAAAATCAGGAATTACGAAAACGTTTTAAAGGTAAACCAGAGTACGTTATAAACTTTATGCATTTTATCGCTAGAGAACTTAGAGAAATCATGGCTGAACTTGGAATGCATAGTCTTGATGAAATGATTGGGCGTCAGGATTTACTAAAGATTAAAAAAGAATTGAAACCAAGACAAGAATTGCTTGATCTTGAAAATATATTGACGAGCAATATGAATATCCATCATGAAGAGATGAATTCTTATGATTTTAAACTAGAAGAAACTGTAGATAAACGCGTGATCATTCCTCATTTTTCACATGATACATCTCAATTAGAAATATCTGTCAATTGTACGAATCGTTCAATAGGTACTTTATTTGGTTCTTATATAACGCAAAACCAAGGAAACGATGTAAAAGAAGACACATATCAAATCAAATGTGTTGGTGGTGCCGGACAATCTTTTGGAGCCTTTGTACCTTCAGGAATAACCTTGCATCTGATTGGAGATGCCAACGATTATTTTGGGAAAGGTCTATCTGGAGGAAAGCTCATTGCCTCTTTGCATAAAGATTCAAAATTAAAATCAAACGAAAATATCATCGTAGGCAATGTAGCTCTTTATGGAGCAACTAGCGGAAAAACGTTTATTCAAGGGGTTGCTGGAGAAAGATTTGGTGTTCGTAATTCAGGAGCTACAATCGTTTGTGAAGGTTGTGGAGATCATGGTTTGGAATACATGACTGGTGGTACTGCCTTGATCTTAGGAAAGACAGGTAGAAACTTCGCAGCTGGAATGAGTGGTGGAATTGCTTACGTATATGATAGAAATCATGATTTGTATAAACGTTTGAATAAAGAGATGGTCATCATGAATGAAGTGGAAAAAAAGACAGATATCGAAACCATTCATGTATTGATGAAGGAACACTTCCAAAATACAGGTTCACAAATTGCTAAAAAACTATTAGATAACTTTGAAGAAAGTATTAAAGATTTCAAAGTAATCATCCCTTACGACTATCAAAAAATCAAAGAGAAGATTAAATCACTATGTGACAAAGGTTTTAGTCAACATGAAGCCGAGTTACAGGCATTCCAGGAAATCTTTCAGCAAAAGGAGGTGTAACCCATGGCAGATATACATGGATTTATGAAATATGATCGTAAAGAGAATCAAAAGATATCTCCAATAAAAAGAATCAACGATTTTAACGAATTTACACTTTATTTAGATCCAGAGCAGAGAAAGATGCAAGCTGCTCGATGTATGAATTGCGGTGTCCCATATTGTTCATCTTCTATGGATTTAAAAGGTATGGTCACAGGATGTCCATTGAATAATTTAATCAGTGAATTTAATGATGAATTATACAAAGGTCATGAATATGAAGCTCTTGAACGTCTTTTGAAACAAAATCCTTTCCCAGAATTTACTGGTCGTGTTTGCCCTGCTCTATGCGAGAAAGCATGTTTAAATGGATACGATGGGCAACCTGTTACGATTCATGATAATGAACTATATATTATAGAAAATGGATTTAAAAAAGGATGGGTTCAAGCCAACGTGCCAAAAACGCATACAGATAAAAAAATTGCGGTCATAGGAAGTGGTCCATCTGGATTAAGTGTTGCCTATATGTTAAACCAAAGAGGTCATCAAGTTTCAGTTTATGAAAGAGAAAAAGAGCCAGGCGGTTTATTAATGTACGGAATTCCTAATATGAAACTAGATAAATCCATCATTCGAAGAAGAATCGAGTTGATGAAACAGGAAGGTATCCAATTTTATACCAATTGTGATGTTGGAAATAATATTGAATTTAAGCATCTTTATAAAGATCAAGATGCAATCGTTGTTTGTTGTGGTGCAAAACAGCCTAGAAAGCTAAATCTAGAAAACGAGGATATAAAGGGGGTCTATCCTGCCGTCGATTTTTTAAGTGAAATCACGAATATGATCGAAACCAACAAACGACCAATATCACTTGAAGGAAAAAACGTTGTGATTGTAGGTGGTGGAGATACTGGTAATGATTGTATCGCAACCAGCATACGTTTACATTGTAAAACAGTAACACAACTAGAAATGATGCCAAAGCCTGCCACGACAAGAAGACTTGATAATCCATGGCCTGAATGGCCTAAGGTCTTAAAAACGGATTATGGTCAACAAGAAAGCATAGAATTGTTTCATAAAGATCCAAGGATCTACCAAACGACGATCAAAAAAATCAAAAAAGAAGGAAATCATATTAGTCATGTCGTAACGACAAAACTTCAATTTGATGGTAAAAATATGGTCCAAATTCCTGGAAGTGAAAAGGAATTAAAATGTGATCTATTATTGATTGCGGCAGGTTTTATTGGTGTCGAATCTTATGTTCATGATGCCTTACATATCAAAATGAGCAAGCGCAATACATTTGAGGCAAATGATTATCAAACCAATGATGAAAAGGTATTTGTAGCTGGTGATTGTAGAAGAGGACAATCTTTGGTTGTATGGGCCATTCACGAAGGCATTGAGTGTGCTAGAAAAGTAGATGAATATTTAATGGGATATTCGAATATAGAATAGCGAGGCAGTGTACACTACCTCGCTTTTTCTACATTTAATCGTTTAAATAAAACATCTCTTGCTGCTTCATCAAAAGGATTTTCTAAAGGTTTTAGATCCTCAAATTTAAATTCAGGATCATCTTTTTGAAGAGCTTTCGTAATCACAAAATCCGCAACAACAGGATTTTTTGGGAGTAATGGTCCATGAAGATATGTTCCTAAGATCTTTCCATCATAGAATCCTTCATATCCGCTCTCAAATGTGTTCCCATAACCTGATAAAACTTTCCCTAGTGGTTTTGATACATTTTTTGTTTGTCCACCATGATTTTCAAAACCTACAATCTGAGTTTTTATTCCATCAAGATCGGCTTCAATGATTATATTTCCAACGCAGCGAGTACGATCCGCTCCCGTGTCAGTATAATAATCATAAAATTTTAAACCATCGATTTTTTGATTATCACTTGCAGTATAATACTGACCAAATAATTGATATCCACCACAGATTAATAGAATAAATGTGTTTTCATCCATAGCCTGTTTAATATTTTCTTTTCGTGAAAGTAGATCAGGAATCAAAGAAAACTGTGTCTTATCATCCCCGCCACCTAAAAAGATCAAGTTATAATCACATAGATTTTTTTTCTCACCAATACCACATGTATCTAAGACAAAATCTATATCACGATCTTCACATCGTTTTTTTAAGACCATCATATTTCCCTTATCTCCATAAAGGTCCATGATGTCATGATATAGCCAACAAACTCTAAGACTATGTTTCATATTATTTCATTCCCTTCAAAATTGCATTTCGAGTTGGTAATAAAGCCGTATATGTTGCAATACAGTATGTTACGATTTTCTTTTCCATACATGACTTAACAGCTGCATCCAGGTCTGTTTCAATCACAATATTTCCGTTGAAACCTCCATAATAAAGACGTAAAGCCATATCGTTAGCACGAAGACCACTGCAAACGATTTTTTTGGTACTCTCTTTCATCAATTTTTCAAAGAATGTATCATAGATCCAGCTTATATCTGTTCCATCTTGATCATTATCATTTAAGACAATGCAGATGTTTTTATCTGATGGATCCATTTCGATGACTTTCATAACTTCGTTAGCACCTGTAGGATTTTTGATCAAGTTAAGAACACAAGTCTGATTGTTTATATTAAATTTTTCATTTCTTCCTTTTGGTTGAGGCGCACTTTCAAATACCTTTTGAACATATGAATAATCAATATGATAGTATTTTGCCAATGCCATTACGGCAGCTGCATTGTACATTGAATACATACCCTCATAAGGATTTTTATACTTGATTCCTTCATTGGTGAAGGTTTGATTGATCAAATCTATATTTTCTAAAGAAACAACAGCTTTTGGCGTTGCATATCCACAATTTGGACAATGGAATTTTCCAATATGAGAATATTGATAATAATCATAAACAAGTCGCTCATTACATTTAGGACAGAATTTTCCTTCACTGGCTTCTTTTGTGTTTGCAGACGAGTAGTCATTTTCTTCAATTCCATAATATGTAACATGTGCTTTCGGTGCTTTTAAGGAAAGTCGTACAACGTTAGGATCATTAGCATTTAAGATCAATTCCCCATCATAGTTTGGCAAGACCGACTCAATGGTTGAAATCAATCGTTCCATTTCCATGGCTCTATCCAATTGATCTCTAAAGAAATTGGTAACAACTAAAGCGCTGACTGGAATATTTGGCAAGATGTGACGAATGTTTAATTCATCGACTTCCAGGACAAGTGCATTGGCTTTTACCTTTCCTAATATCGTTGAATTTGTCACGATCGTAGTCACGATACCAGGGCGAAGATTATCTCCTTTACGATTGGAGATAACTTTATATCCTGAATATGACATCAGGTCTGTGATCATATTTGCTGTACTTGTTTTACCATTGGTTCCAGTTACAAGAATGATCGGTCCTTCAAAACGTAAACCTTTTAATATATCTGAATCTATCTTTAAACCAATTGTTCCTGGTAACGAGCCACCTCGATGGAACAAATGCAGGATATGTGCGGATAATTTGGTTGCAAGAATGGCTAAAGTTCGCATAATCATAACTCCTTTTACTCGATTATTATACACTAGTTGGCATTGAATTGTAAGATTATGACTAGTATAATATAAACGTTAAAAATGGAGGAAAGAAAATGAAGCAATTGGACATGATTTACGAAGGTAAAGCTAAAAAAGTTTACGCAACAGACGATCCAAATGCAGTAATCGTTGACTATAAAGACGATGCAACTGCATTTAATGGACAAAAGAAAGGTACAATCGTTGGTAAAGGTGCAATCAACAATCGTATGACTAACTTCTTGATGAAAAAATTGGAAGAAAAAGGAGTTCCAACACACTACATTGAAGAATTAGATGAACGTCGTACTGTTGTGAAAAGAGTTACGATCATTCCTTTGGAAGTGATCATTCGTAACAAAGCTGCCGGAAGTTTTTCAAAACGCCTGGGTATCAAAGAAGGAACAGAATTAAAATGTTCAACTCTTGAGTTCAGCTATAAAGATGATGATCTTGGAGATCCATTGATCAACTCTTATATGGCAAAAGCTATTGGAGCTGCAACACAGGAAGATATTGATACGATTACAAAATATGCTTTTGAAATAAATGATTTCTTAAAAGAATTCTTTGCAGGAATCGGAATTGAATTGATCGATTTCAAACTTGAATTTGGTAAGACTGCTGATGGAACGATCGTCCTTGCAGACGAAATCAGTCCTGATACTTGCCGTTACTGGGATATCAAGACAGGTGAACATTTAGATAAAGACCGTTTCCGTCGTGATTTGGGAGATCCAGAAGGAGCTTATAAAGAAGTATTTAAAAGATTAGGATTTGGTGAATAAGATATGAGTAATCAATATTATCAATCCCCTCTTTCTTTGCGTTATGCATCAAAAGAGATGCAGGAAATTTTCTCAAATGATAAAAAATTTAAGACTTGGAGAAAATTGTGGATTGCTTTGGCTCAATCAGAACAAGAACTTGGACTGGATATTACAGACGAACAGATCGAAGAATTGATTGCTCATAAAGACGATATCAATTATGACGTTGCTAAAGAAAGAGAAGCTTTGGTACGACATGATGTAATGAGTCATGTATATGCATATGGAGTGCAATGTCCAAAGGCAAAAGGAATCATTCATTTAGGTGCAACAAGTTGTTACGTTGGTGATAATACTGATTTGATCATCATGCATGAAGCATTAGAGCTTGTTCAAAAGAAAATCGTAAATGTATTGTATCGCTTAGAAAAATTTGCTCTAGAGTACAAAGATCTTCCTTGCTTGGCATTTACGCATTTTCAGCCAGCTCAGCCTACCACAGTTGGAAAACGAGCTTCCTTATGGGCACAGGATCTATACTTTGACTATTTAGAAATCCAGCATTTACTTGACAATAAAAAGTTATTAGGTTGTAAAGGTACAACTGGTACACAGGCTAGTTTCATGGAATTGTTTGAAAATGATACAGATAAAGTAAAAGCTTTGGATAAGAAAATCTGTGAAAAGCTAGGTTATGATAATTACTTTGCGGTAAGTGGACAGACTTATACTCGTAAATATGATACACAAGTTTTACAGGTGCTTGTTGGAGTTGCTCAAAGTGCACATAAATTTAGTAATGATATCCGTTTGTTACAGCACTTAAAAGAAATTGAAGAACCATTTGAAAAGAATCAAATTGGTTCAAGTGCTATGGCATACAAACGCAATCCAATGCGTTCTGAAAGAATTGCTGCTTTGGCAAATTATGTAATCAGCGATTCAATTAATCCAGCAATCACGGCTAGTACCCAATGGTTTGAAAGAACATTGGATGATTCCGCAAACAAACGTATCAGTATTGCAGAAGCTTTCCTTGCTATTGATGGCGTATTGGATCTATATCTTAATGTAACAGAAGGATTGGTCGTATATCCTAAAGTTATCGAGGCTAACTTAAGAAGAGAACTTCCATTTATGGCCACAGAAAATATCATGATGGATGCTGTTAAAAATGGTGGCGATCGTCAGGAACTTCATGAATTGATTCGTACACATTCTATGGCGGCTGGAAAAGTTGTTAAAGAAGAAGGTAAACCAAATGATTTGATTGATCGCATTGCTGCTGATCCTAAATTTGGTCTAACAAAAGAACAAATCGAATCTATTATGCAGCCAATTAACTTTGTTGGTCGGTCTGTTCAACAGACAGAAGAGTTCTTCAAAGACTATATCGATCCAATTTTAGAAAAAGAAAAACAGGCTCTGGGTTTACATGCCGATATTAATGTATAAAAAAAAGGACGTTAGTCCTTTTTTTCTATGGCATCAATGGCTGATATTACACTTCCGCGAAAGCCTGTTTTTTCTAATGCACTAACACCTTTGATCGTAGTACCGCCAGGTGAACAAACTGCATCTTTCATAATGCCAGGATGTTCTTTGTTTTCTAAGTACAAAGCACCAACACCTTCAATCATCTTAGCGGCTAGGCGATAACTGGATTCACGGGTAAGTCCATATTTTACTCCAGCATCAGAAAGAGCCTCTAAATACATTGCTGTAAAAGCTGGTGTACAACCTGATAATGTTCCTGCAATTGAAAAATGTTCTGTATCAACAAATTCTAATAGAGCAATTTTTCCAAAGATTTCTTTGAACAAGTCCAATTGCTCTTTATTGAGGGAGTGTTTTTCTTCACAGATCATAATTCCTTTTCCTGTAGAGATTGGTGTATTTGGTACTGTGGATAAATGAGGTGTGTTTTCATTTAACAGTTTTTCATAATCTTCGAAATATACACCAGCCGCAATTGAAATTACGATTTTATTTGAAAGTAAGTCTTTTACTGGTTCAATAACAGATGCGATTTGATATGGTTTAACTGCTAAGACAACAATATCACTTTTTGTAATCAAGCTTTTGGAATCTTGACAAGCGTTGATTCCTAATTTAGAACAATTGGTTTTAAGTTTGTCATAATTACGAGCACAGGCATAGATGTCTGTGTTTTTGATTACATTAAAGGATACCAGTCCTTTGACAATGGCACTTGCCATGTTTCCATAACCTATAAATCCTAATTTCATTTTGATTCCCCCAATTTACAAGGTTTGATATGTTTGAGTTGTTTAACGATTTCTTTGTAGTTTGGACACCATTTCAAGAGAACATCGTAAAATGCTTGCGAATGGTTTAATACATATAAATGAGCCATCTCATGATAAATAATCGCGTCAATACATTCTAAAGGTGCATAAGCTAAAGTTAGATTTAAACAGATTTGTTTTTTAGATGGAGTACATGAACCCCACTTAGATTTATAAAAGGCAAGTTTAAGATTCAAATCATGAATCTGCAGTGCCTCGCTGATTTCATAAAAACGATCTTGAAAATAAGGACTAACATATGTTTTTAAGAAGTAATCAAAAGATTTTTGATCGTTTGGTGTATAGATCCTATTTCCAACGAGCATCACTTTAGAATCTTTTATAAAATTGATGATGTATGGTTCATTTAGAATCTGGATAACAGAATGATCAAGCGTAAATGGTTTCGCGTTCATTCTTTTTTCTATCCAATCTTGATTGGAACGAATAAAGTTTTCGATTGCTCTTTTAGATGTATGTTTAGGACAAGTAATCACGATCTTATTATCTTTGATCCTAAGATACATTTTCTTTATATCTTTGTATACAATCTGACAATTATTCATTTACATCCTGCCATACTTCATCGGCAATATCGCTCATATATGAATCAGCAACTTCTTTTTGTTTGTCTGTATATGATTCATATTTATTGATATCGCGAATCAGATCCAACATTGGCAATGTTCCATATAATTTTAAACCGGTTTCATCAAAGAACTGATGAAGCTCTCCGGTTTCATAAAATTCTATGCGTTCATTACAGTTCGGACAATCTAGATAAGCCATGTTTTCAATAACACCTAAGACAGGCACCTGTAGTTGTTCGCACATATGTACAGCTTTGCTAACAATCATAGAAACCATCGGCTGTGGTGTGGAAACCATTACGATTCCCTGTACTGGCAATGACTGCATGATTGTTAAGGCAACATCACCGGTTCCTGGAGGCATATCGATCAATAACACATCTAACTCTTCCCATAACACGTCGGTATAAAATTGTTTTACTACACCTGCAATAACTGGTCCACGCCAGATAACAGGATCACTTTCATTTTTCATTAAATAGTTCAAAGACATGATTTTGATTCCCTCTTCAGTAACAATAGGAATAATTTCATTGTCTTTTGTCGCATAAGCTTGTTCATCAGCCGCATCCAGTAGACGAGGAATACTAGGACCTGTAATATCAGCATCCATGATACCAACTTTTAATCCTTTTTTAGCCATCGCTTTGGCTAACATGACCGTAATGGTTGATTTACCAACTCCACCTTTACCAGACATGACCGCAATAATTTTTTTAATGTTGTTTTTAGGATTTGTTTCTACTGAACAAGTAGAAGCATCTTTATTACAATTTCCTTGATTTGGGCATCCTTCACATGACATATTAATCGTCCTCCTTTTTCTTAAAACTTTGAAATGCATTATCATATGCATTTACTAAACGCTTGTTTTGTATGTGAGTGTAAATTTGTGTTGTTTGAATATCACTGTGTCCTAATAGTTCTTGTACGATCCTTAAATCTGCATTGCCATCTAAAAGATGGCTTGCAAAACTATGACGAAAACTATGTGCTGAAAGATTTGGATTCAAGTTACATTCTTCACATTTTTTTTTAATCAGATTGTGGACATATTGTCTTGTTAATACACGTCCATACTGATTGATAAAAAAATTAGGAATAGTTTTCTTTTGCCAATTCTTTCGAACAAGATTAAGATAAAGCTCCATTTGTTGAACACAGGCATCCACGATAGGAATAATCCTTTCTTTATCCCCTTTTCCAGTTACCTTTAAGATTTTTTCGTTTAAATGGACATCATTTCGTTTCAAGGAACAAAGTTCACTGACACGAAGACCACAACTATATAAAGTGAGTAACATGGTCTTATGATAGATATCTATATCACTGTTGGAAAAGGAATCAAATAACACTTTTAAATCCTGTACAGAAGCATAGATCGGTAAATGTTCGTTATGCTTATGAGTGTGGATATAAAGAGTTGGATCTTTGATTGATTCATGGTTCAAACTGATAAATTTATGAAATGAACGAACACTAGCTAGAACGCGATTGACCGAATTGGCTGAATACTCTTTTGTCAAAAAATTTAGATAGTTATCTACGGTTAAGATCGTTATCTCTTCAACATTATTGATATTCTGTTGATTCAAATATTCGATATAGCGCGAAAGATCTGACATATAAGCTTCAATCGTTTTTTTTGATTTGTTTTCTACAAGAGATAAATTAAGCTTGTAATCAGAAAGTGCTTCATGTAAGTCCATGTGTATATTCTATCACTAAATCTCGATTGGAGGTAGTATTTGACAATTACAACGTCTTTCTTTTATTGCTTCTATAAGAATCGACTTACATTCATGATCTTTATCATAGGCAAATGCGATTCGTTTGGCACCAAAAGAATATTGATTAAGTGTGGTAAGTATCTCCTGGAGTCGAGTTGGACGATGAACAAAATAAAACCGTCCATTACTTTTTAACAAACGATTGGCATGTTTGATCAATTCATCCAATGTTAGATTAATTTCAATGCGTCCTAG
This sequence comes from uncultured Faecalitalea sp., assembly GCA_946408025.1. GTDB lineage: Bacteria > Bacillota_I > Bacilli_A > Erysipelotrichales > Erysipelotrichaceae > Faecalitalea. Next base: position 8,656 of record CAMJQJ010000023.1, on the reverse strand, counting down.
TTGCCGCATGTCCATTTTTACATTTGGATGAGTTTCTTTTTGGGTAAAGAAAGGTGGATTGCTGATGATAACATCAACACTTTCTATATTGACCTCTTGTATAGGGGCATGAATGATTTCATGCTCGTGTTGAAAGAAAGTATCTGCATTTAATTTGGCAATATCATAGGCTTCTTTTAATACTTCGACTCCATAAAGTTTTTTTATTGGAAACTGATCGACCCATAATAGTAAAGCACCATTGTTTGTACCAATATCCAATACAGTTTCCTGATCATTTACTTTTAAAAAGTTAGCAAGCAATCTTGTATCTGTGTTGAAATGGAAATGTTCTTTATGCTGATATAGTTTAAGCTCTTGCCGTATAAAATAATCGAGTCTTAGATCATTCATTTTCATGCCCTTTCTTTAATAGATCGCTGGCTTTAAATAAATCTTTATGGTCAAGCCTTTTATTAAGCTGCGCCAATATACTATCCGTATCTTGGACAGGTGTTTCAAAAATAGACGGTTGTTCCAGGATACGATTGGCATCTTTTAAAGAACCCATCGAAACACCAATATGACGATAACCAATTTCTTCAAAGTTTTCTTCCAATAAGCCGCTGGCTGCCTCTAAGACGGTCACATAGGCATTCGTATATGTCTGCAAAGGAACAGAGCGAACGATATTGTGAAAATTGGTATCTCGTAATGAGATAGATACAAGTTTACCTTTTTGATTTTCCTGGATCATTTTACGGCAAAGATCATTGGTCAATGTCTTTAATCGTTCCATAGCATCATTTAATGTATATATATCGCTTGGATAGGTTCTGGAAATAGATATGCTTTTATGTGTTGTTGAAAAATTTAGTTGTGCACTTGAATTTCCACGAGCTTTTTGGATCAAAGAATATCCACTTTTTGATAACAGACGCAAGATCAAGTTTTCATTATTTGGACTGGCAAAATCGCCAATTGTTTGAATTCCATATTTTTTTAAGACAGGAATCGTCTTCTTGCCAATCCCTACCATTTCGTCAATTGGTAGTGGCCATAACTTTCGTTCAATCTCAGCTTTTCGTAAAACCGTTATTCCCTTAGGCTTTTTCATGTCACTTGCCATTTTCGCTAGAAAACGGTTTGGCGCTACTCCAACCGAAACATTTAAGCCAAGAGTTTCATAAACACCATTCTGGATTTGAACCGCAAGATCCAATGGTCTTTTATATCGTTTGATGGTATCAGTTACATCCATGAAACACTCATCAATACTGGCTGGTTCGATCATATTAGAATAACGATGTAAATATTTAAAAAATTGAGCACTCAAAGAGCGATAATAATTATAGTCTCCTTGAACGATATTTAATTCAGGACAGATCTTTAAAGCTTCAAAGACCGGCATGGCACTATGGACACCCAGCTCTCTAGCTGCATAGTTCGCCGTTGATAAAACACCTCTAGATGACAAAGAGCCTACAGCTAACGGTAAGCCCTTGTATTCTGGATGTTTGATTTCTTCGGCTGAAGCAAAGAAAGCATTGATATCGATATGAAATAATACCCTAGACATCCTGGTTAGTCCTTTCTTTTAATTCTTTGGCAGCCATAAGACTTGCTTGGGATATGGATCCAGAAGACATTAAAGCAAGTTCCTGAAGTACTTCTTCATCCGATAATTCTTCGACCTGAGCCAGAGTTGAATCACTTTGACTATTTTTTGCGACACGATAATGATGATCTGCCCAGGCAGCAACACTGGCAAGATGCGTAATACATAGTACTTGATAGTCTTTGGATAAAGTTTTCATTTTATGTCCCATAGCATAAGCAACTTTGCCAGATACACCTGTATCTATTTCATCAAAGATGATCGTATCGATTCCCTGTTGGGATTGAAATACAACTTTTAATGCCAACATCAAACGTGAAAGTTCACCACCTGATGCAGAATCTTTTAAAAGTGAGAATGGTTGTCCCGGGTTCATCGAAACAACGAAATTGATATCATCTATTCCATTTGCAGACGGCTCTTTTCTTTGTACATCAACTTTAAAGCGAGCATTTTTTAACATAAGATCTTTAAAGTGTATTTCAACTTGAGTAGATAAATCATTAAAGACGCTTTTGCGTTGTTTTGAGAGTAAATCTGCCTTTGTTTGATAATGAGTTAAGGCTTCTTCTTTTTCTTTGCTCAAGCGTTCTAAAACCGCTTGACGATGAATGATCTTATCAATCGTTTCCATGTACTGTTCTTTAGCTTTCATCAAGTCCTCATAGTTTTGTCCATGTTTACGATACAATCGCTTGATCAGATATTCCCTTTCTTGTAGTTTATCCAGTTCATGTGTATCTCTTTGAAGATCTTCTCGACGGTTCTTTAATTCTTCGCTTAGATCCACAAACTGATAATAAATATCATCTAAGTTTTCAATAGAAGTATCCCAGTAATTACGCTGTAAAGACTTTTTTAAATTGTAAAGTGAATCAATCAAGCCACCATCTTTATCCAGAGTATAAATAGATTCATTTAAGTCTTCTAATGTTTTTTGCGCATTTGCAACTTTTTTAATTCGATTTGAAAGTTCTTCAAGTTCCCCTTCTTTGATATCGGCATCATTGATTTCGTTGTATTGTGCAGTAGCATATTCTAAAGCATCATCAGAAAATGTTTCTTCTTGAGCTTTTTTTAATTCATTTGAAGCAAGAGCATACACTTGATAAAGGTTTTTTACTTCATTTTTCAGCGCTTCACAATTCGCAAAACGATCGAGCAAATCAAGTTGTACGTTTGGATCCATAAGTTGGTATGTATCCATTTGTGAATGAACATCAACCATCTTTGAAACAATTTGACGAACAAAAGATAAGGTTGCCGGCTGATTGTTGATCTTCATGGAACTTTTGCCTTGGTCTGTAATTGTTCGCTGAATCAAGATATCATCTTCTATATCATAATCATTTTCTTCAAGCAGATTAAGCACTTCCTGGCTTGGCTTAGAAAGCCGCATCTGAAGTATGGTTTTATTGGCATCTTTTCTGACTACGTTAGAGGTTGATCTTTGCCCGCTTAATAATGAAATCGCATCGATCAACAAGCTCTTTCCAGCTCCAGTTTCACCTGTAATTACACTCATATGATTAGAAAAATCGATATTCGCTTTTTCAAACAAAACATAATCTTTGACATACAGTTCTTCGATCACAAATTTCACCTCACTTCTTTTGCGTATAGTACATATTCTTGATTTCCCTGACGTCCTTTGATAGGACTCTTGATGGTCTGTACTTGACGATAATAACGCATCACATATCGTTTTAGGTCAATGACGATCTGTTCTTCAATTTTTTTGTTTTTTAATACACCATGTTTATCCAATGCCTGAGGACCACATTCGAACTGCGGCTTGATCAAAAAAGCAATATGTTTGAAAGAAAGTTTATCAAACAGTGCTTCTAAGATGGTCTTAGAAGATATAAAGCTTACATCCATACAGATAAAATCGATATCTTCTTTAAAGTCATTTGAGTCAATATGACGGGCATTATACCCTTCCATTTTTACGATTCTTTCATCTTTTTCCAAATCTGCATCCAATTGTAGATGACCAACATCCAGTGCATACACTTTTTTTGCCCCGTGATCAAGGCAAACTTGCGTAAAACCACCTGTGCTTGCGCCAATATCCAAAACAACCTGATCTTTGATATCGATTTGAAATGCATCAAATGCAGCTAATAATTTATAAGCAGCTCTTGATACATACTCTTGTGATATGGGCTCTATATAAACGGTATCGTTTTCAGAAACATCAAAACCCGGTTTTTGAATCACGATATCATTAACTTTGATCCTTCCCTCTTTGATAGCATCCTGGGCTTTAGTTCGCGTTTTAAAATGATCTTTTAAATAAACATCTAGTCTAGTCATTATTAATGATTTCCTTAAATAAACTTTGTGTATCTATGTGTTCCTGGATTCTTAATGTTCGAATAGATCCATGATTGACAAAATGATCTTCGATACCAATTGTATTCAAAATGTGTTTTTGAGTGTTGATATATTCTAAGATTGCACTGGATAGTGAACCAATTTTACAATCAGTTTCATACACATAGATAGGAAGATCAAGAGAACATAATTCATCGATCATTTTTGTATCAATTGGTTTAAAGAATCGCGCATTGATTACAATCATAGAAATATTATTTTCTTTGGCCTTGTGTATGACATTGTCTACATCATACCCATATGAGATTACGATACAAATAGGCTTTTCACCTATATCGTAGCGTGTCCAGGAACCTATCGGAATCAATTCATATTGATCTACTTTGTCGTAATGAACATTTCCTCGTGGATATCGTATACAGAATGGCTTCTGAGTGACAAAAGCAGTATATAAAAGATTTTGAGCTTCTTTGGAATCATGTGGTTGGGATAAGATTAAATTTGGTATACTTCGCAACATAGAAATATCAAATACACCTTGATGCGTATCACCATCATCGCCAACCAATCCAGCTCGATCGATACCTACAACAACAGGAAGATCCATTCTTGCCATGTCATGGTTGATTTGATCATAAGCTCTTTGAAGAAAACTTGAATATACGCTTACAAATGGTTTTAATCCTCCAGCAGCCATTCCACATGCCATAGTAATTGCGTGTTGTTCGGCGATTCCGCAGTCAAAGAAACGATCGGGATATTTTTTTTCAAAATCCAATAATTTACTGCCTTGTGCCATGGCTGGTGTGATCGCAATAATATTTTTATCTTTACGAGCAAGATCCATCAAAGTTCTTGATATGACTTCTGACCAGGTAAGTTCATCATTAGGCAATTTCATCAAAGAACGTCCTGTTTCAATATCAAACGGAGAAACACCGTGCCATTTGCCTACTTTATCTTTTTCGGCATATGGATAACCTTTTCCTTTTTTGGTCAAAACATGAACAACGATTGGACCATCATGTTCTTTAGCGGTATTTAATACTTTAATGAGATCGGACATATTATGTCCATCGACAGGGCCGATATAATCCAGATTAAAATCCTGGAATAGACCAGCATTGATAATATCGTGCTTTACTATATCACGAACAGAAGTCATGGCATTCAAGATGGAAGTTCCAACCTTATTTGTTTGAAGATTGGATTTAATATCATGCTTAATTCCACGATAAATCTGACTAGAACGAACAGACGTGATCCTTTGTTCAATACCTCCATGGTTTCGACATATGGACATATTGTTATCATTAAAAATAATGATCATTTTTTTCTGTTTAGACCCGATATCGTTTAAAGCTTCCATGGCCATACCACCGCTTAAAGCTCCATCTCCAATCAACGCTACGACTTCATATTTTTCTTTTTTAATATCTCTTGCGATTGCATAACCTAAAGCAGCGGATAAAGAAGTGGAGGAATGTCCAGCTTCCCAACAATCATAAATGCTCTCACTGCGTTTTTGGTAACCACTTAAACCATCTTTTTTTCTCAGAGTAGTAAATTGACGTGATCTTCCGGTCAAGATCTTATGTGTGTAGCATTGATGACCAACATCAAAAATCAATTTGTCATTAGGTGCATCAAAAACATAGTGCATGGCTATACTTAATTCCACGACGCCAAGATTGCTGGACAAATGTCCACCAGTTTTGGAAATCGAATTAATCAAAAAGGATCGAATATCGTTGGATAATTCGACTAATTGAGGTATCGACATGTTCTTGATTTGTTTTGGCGACTCAATATCATAGATTCGCATACTATCCCTCGTTTCAATATCAATATGTTCGTTTTACTAGATAATCAAAAATCTCTTCTAATTTCTCTGTATTGCCATTTAAAGACATAAGGCATTTCTTTAAATCTTCTTGAAGTTCTTTTACCATTTCTTCTGCCTTATTTAAACCAAGGATCGTTACAGCCGTCGTCTTATTATTTTCTTGATCACTGGCCGATTTGCCTAATTCTTCGCTTGTCTTTGTTACATCTAGTATATCATCTTGGATTTGGAATTGTACGCCTAGATCGTAACCAATTTTTTTCATGACTTCGATATCTTCATGTTTGTTGGCAATGATAGTTGCGCAAACTAATGGCAGTGTCAATAATTTTGCGGTCTTATACTCATCAATTTTTAAAAGTGTATCCAATGTGGCATGAGTATCATTTTCCGATTGAATATCCAGCTCCTGGCCATAAATCATGCCATCAATTCCGCTGTAACTAGATAAAGTTTCAACTAGTTTTACTTTATTGGCATTTGAACAAGGTGTTCTTAATACAACCTCAAATGCTTTAGTCAATAATCCATCTCCTGCCAATATAGCACAGGCTTCATCATACGCTTTATGACAGCTTAGTTTGCCTCTACGAAAATCATCATTGTCCATTGCCGGTAAATCATCATGGATCAAAGAATATGTATGAACCATTTCAATGGCACAAGCGCAGGCAAAACCATCTTTTGGATCGATACCATAATGTTGTAAAGCTGCAAATAAAAGCTGGGGACGAACACGCTTTCCACCATTCATCAAAGAATAACACATAGCTTCTTTGGTTCTGGATGGAATTTTTTCTAAAACCGTTTCTTGTAAATAGGCTTCAAATTCATTGGTCTGATTCATCATCATTCTCCTTGGCAACCATTAGCTGATCCATTTTATTTTCAAACTCTTTTAGCTGTTTCTCGCATTGTTTGCTTAAGGCAAGACCTTCTTCAAAATATTTCATAGCTTCTTCAAGTTCTAAGGAAGAATTATTTAATAAGGCAACGATCTCATCTAAGCGATTCATCGCATCTTGAAATTTCATCTTTTTTTCAGCCATTTTGTTTCTCCTTTTTTATTATTTTTGATGTGAGCGTTCCATCAGATAGTCTTGTAAAGATCATATCTCCTTCATTGATTTCATCAACAGAACGAATCACATGCTCCCTGTTATTTGTAATGGAATATCCACGAGTTAAAACTTTTAAAGGTGAATACGCATCCAAAAGACTCTCATTTTCTTTCAGATGTTTTTTGATAACCATGTGATACAATTCGATCGCATGGATCATTTCTTTATGTTTATCTTCACAATAATGGAATGCATTGATCAGTTTCTGATCGAATGCGTGATACATGGATTTTTTTATCTCTTCAATTTTGTTGTGCTGATTAGAAAACATTTCTTTATGTTTATCTAAACGACTTTCTAGATTTTCCAAGGCAAGTTGTTTTTGTCGTATCCACAGTTTAGGATCCTGCATATATGGATTGGCACTAATATTTAAATATCGAGTTTGATTGACATCTAAGATATGTCGCATCTGATTGATCAAAAGATCTAGTTTATTTTGAATCTCATTTAGGACATCATATTGATCATTAGTCACCCATTGAGCAGCAGCTGTTGGAGTTACACTTCTATGATCACTGACCAGATCGCATAGCGTTGTATCTACTTCATGTCCTACCCCACTTACTATATACGTTTTTGCGTTAAAGATCGTTTTAACTAATTCTACATCGTTAAAACAAAATAAATCTTCAAAGCTTCCACCGCCTCGTACGATTAATATTGCATCGTGGTTATTTTGATCTGCTTTCTTTAACTGTTTGATCAATGATGCAGGTGCAAAGCTTCCTTGTACATAAGCTGGATATAAGGTCACCCTTAACATTGGCCATCGCCTTTGTATCGTTGACATTACATCATGAAGAGCCGCTCCTTCTTTAGCTGTGATCAATCCAATATTTTCAATAAACTTTGGTTTGATGGTCTTATGAGAATCTTCAAAATATCCACGTTTAAAAAGCATTTCTTTACGTTTTTCAAATTCAAGAAAGAGTTCTCCCATACCATCCTGTTTGATCGTTCTTACATATAATTGAAGATTTCCTCTTTGTTCATAAACATTTAAAGATCCTTTGACCAAGACTTTCATTCCTTCTTCCAAGGAAAAGGTAAGCTTATTTACATAGCTGGAAAACATGACACAACTTAATTCAGCGTGATTGTCTTTGATGGAAAAGTAATAATGTCCTGAGCGATGTTTGGTCAAATTACTGACTTCTCCCTGGATCCACACTTTATGTACTTCAATATTGGATACGATCGTCTTGATTCTGGAAACGACCGCACTGATAGGTACGATCAAATCTTGGCTCATAGTTGATCGATTACTCCATTTAATAGTTTATACGCATCTTCATCGCAGTATTTTTTAGCTAAAGTAACTGCTTCATTAATTACGATAGCTTTTGGAGTTTCATTTACCAAAATTTCTTGAAATGCAATCAAAAGGATCGTTTGTTCCAAGATGCTTAAACGATCAAATGACCAGTCTTTACGTAAGAATGGATTGATCATATTGATATATTTCTCCTTATTTTCTGCAGTTCCAATCGTTAAGCTATATAGATACCCATCAATTTCATTACAGCCATCCATACATTCATAAACGCATTTGCGAATGTCTTTACCCAACAATAAATGTTGATAAATTGATTTCATTGCGATAACTCGTTGTTCGTGTCTATTCATGTGGTTTCTCTCCTTTTTTATATGGTACTCTTGCGCTTGGCACAACTTGACTAGCCGGTAGTGCATGAACATCTTGATCATCAAAAAATATATTAGCTCCAAAGCATTCTAAAACATCTGCCT
>CAMJQJ010000022.1 GCA_946408025.1 uncultured Faecalitalea sp. | reverse complement strand
ATTTCCATTGGTGACTGGAGTTCAGACGTGTGCTCTTCCGATCTCTTATGTCCGGAAAGACCAACAGTCGTCGGGCCATGTTCTCCATAAGCTCCTGTATTCGATAATGTATATAAATCACTTGCCTGAATGATTCCATCTTTGGTTGCCCCCAAACGAACCTTCATCTGCATCTCATGACGAGAATTAGATGCAATAAACGTCTCATTACGTGTATAGATCACTTTGGCCGGTCTTTTTAATTTCCAAGTGACAAAGGCATTGAAAATTTCGCAACAAGCTGTTTGTTTGGCTCCAAAACCTCCGCCGATTCTCGGCTTGATCACACGAATCTTAGATTTAGGTATATCTAGAGCATTTGAAAGAATACGTCGAACATGAAATGGAATCTGTGTTGAACTTACTACATTTAAACGGCCATATGTATCAATGTAGGAAAATGCCCTAAAAGTTTCCATCATAGCCTGGGCATTGGCTTTTGTATGATAGGTTCTCTCCAAAACAACTTCACTATTCTTCAAGACCTCTTCTACATCTCCATATACACTTTCCCCATGAGAACAAAGATTCCGCTTTTGATTCGTTCCCACATCACAAAGTGTTCTAAAGTTATCTTCTTCATGAACTTTGATTGGATTATCTAAAGCTTTTCTAAAGTCTAAAACAGGCTCTTTTATTTCATATTCCACCTTTATCAACTTCAAGGCTTTGTCTACGCAATCTTCATTCTCACCAGTAACTATAGCTACTTCATCACCTACATATCGAACTACTTCATCTAAGATTTTACGATCATAAGGACTAGGTTCTGGATATGATTGTCCAGCCAGGGTAAAACGAATATCCGGTACATCTTTATATGTATAAATAGCTGCAATGCCAGGAACTTTTTTTGCTATATCGGTATTAATGTTTTTGATCCTTGCGTAGGCATGAGGGGAACGCAAAAGTTTTACGATCAAACAATCTTTTGTCGCAAGATCATCGGTATAAACCGGTTGCCCGCTCAATAAGGCATAGGCATCCTTTTTCACAATAGGTTTTCCAATTGATTTCATCCTAGGCACCTCGATTCAAATACTTGGTAATAGCACGCATTTGCGCCATATAACCTGTACATCGGCATAAATTTCCTGCTAAATAATTTTTAATTTCTTCTTCGCTTGGATTCTTCAACTCTTTTTCCATCGCCAATACATTCATGATTAGACCCGGTGAACAAAATCCACACTGTTCAGCTCCTTCATTAGCCATAAAATCCGCAAATATTTTTGCCTCTTTTTGCAAACCTTCTAAAGTTGTGATTGAATGATTATTTGCTCGTATAGCCAAGATGCTGCAGGACAAAACAGGTTTTTCATTCATCCAAACTGTACATAAACCACAGTTACTGGTTTCACAACCTCTTTTAACACTGTAACATCCATGATTTCTTAAAAAATCAATCAATAATAGATCACAAGAAACATCTTCTTTGATCAATTTCCCATTCACCTTAATTTGTACCAGCATCCTGTGATTCCACCTTTCTTAATGCACGCATTGTCAAAATTTTGACCAAATGACTGCGATACTCTTTTGATCCACGCATATTGGATCCACAAATAACCTTATCTTGGATTATAGAAGCTACTTTATCGATATCATCAATTTCTACAACATAGCGAACCGCTACACCTGGCCTGGCTCCCACACATATGTGATATTGATCTGATTTAGAAACCGCCACATTCAATACCGAAATATCTGTTGCAGATCGTCTTAAACACATAAAAGCACTCTTCCAATCATTCTTCTTGATTGTTATATGCGTAATGATATCTCTTTGAATATTCGATTTAGAAAATTCTTGAATGCTCATTTCACCTGCATGATATAGTTGCACACTTGCATCAAGACACATCAAAGCACAAAGAACATCTGAAAAACCAAAACGAGAAAACACACTTCCTCCAATCGTTGCCAAATTTCGTAACTGGACACCTACAATATCTTTAACAGCATCATGAATTACATTTCCTGTTGCTTTATTTAATCTATCATGTAACTCTAATTCTCTAAGAGTAACCATGGCACCTATTTTGAAACAATCTTCCTCTTCTTCAATTTGGTCAAGTCCTAAACCAGATAGATCTATAGCCTCTGGCACAACTTTATCTTCCATCTTTAACCAGATCATTCCACCAATGATACAGTTTTTAGGATTCTTCACCAATGCAGCATATGCTTCATCAAGAGATTGAGCACATGTATATTTTTGAATTTTTAACATATTATCCTCCTATGTTGATCATACCATATTTTAATGATATCATTTATACCTGTATAATTGAATAAAATCATATGAAAAAAACATGCAGTCACAAGACTACATGTTGATTAACACTTATCTATCCTCAAATTTCCAATAAATTAAATTTGAATTTTTATCATACGCAAAATGATTTGAGAAGAGTTGATTATAAATTTCACAGAACTTTTCAATGAACTCGGAATCTTTTTTTTCAAGTGTATCAAAGATCTTTCCATCTTTCATAAACACGATTTCATCGGCATATCGAATGGCTAAATTGGGATCATGTATACTGATAAGAATCATCTTATCATCTGATCTTAATGTTTTGATTCGTTCCATAAACCGATATTGTTTTTCATAATCCAAGAACGTGCAAGGTTCATCCATGACCAGGATATTTGCCTCTTGAACGATCGATCTGGCAACATAGCATAACTGGAGTTCTCCACCACTGATTTCAAACATAGAACGCTCCTTTAAATGTTCCAATCCAAATTCTTTCAAAGCGTTTAAAGCTATATCATAATCCTTATCGGATGGTGTTTGATAACTGGGTAAAAACCGTGTCCTTCCGGCAACCACAAACTCTAAGACCGAAATATGATCGACCAGAGTTTTGATTTGTGGTACGTAGCTAAAAATTTCTGCCAAAGATCTTTTATCTAGATCATTGATCAAACAATCTTGAAAATAAACTTTTCCATCATAAGGTATCAGCTGCAACAAACATTTGATCAACGTTGTCTTTCCACAACCATTTTCTCCTAGTAACATCACGATCTTACCTTTTTCAAGATGTAGATCAATATTAGACAAGATTGAATGATAACGTATATTCTCTAATCGAATCATATGACCTTTTTCCCTCTTCTGAAAATGATTGCAAGATAAAGTGCTCCAAAAAAACTTGTAACGATGCTGATAGGAAGTTCAATCGTAAATAAACATCGAGCAATATTATCACACCATAACACAAAAACAGCTCCAACCAAAAATGTCAGTACATAATTTTTTGAAATGGGCTGATTGGTCCACAAGCGAATCATATGTGGCACTAACAAGCCTACCCAGCTAACTGGTCCGGCAACGGAAACAACACTGGAAACTAATAAGATTGAAAAAATCAAAGCTCTATTTCTTATCTTCTTTACATCGACCCCCAGTGTATTTGCCTCTTGTCCAAAGCCTATGATCTGTATTGACCAACGCAACCGATACAAAATAAATACACTGATTAAGATAAGTACAAAACATATCAATAAATTTGACCAGCTGGCGTCGGCAAATCCTCCCATTAGCCAATATTCAATACTAGGAAGTTGTTGATAAGGATCGGCTACGATCTTAAAAGCCATGATCAGTGATGTAAAAATAGCCTGTACGATAATACCCGAAATTAATAAATTCACAATTTCATTGCCTTTTGAACGTCGTGTTAAAAAATATACCAGAAACAAACTTAACACCCCCCCTATAAAGCTAGAGAGTTCAATCATTAACACATCATTCAAAAATAGAATTCCTAAAATCGCACCAAGCGAACAACCACTGGTTGTTCCAATGATATCAGGACTAGCTAAACTGTTTTTAAATATCGTCTGAAAAACCATTCCTGCTATTGATAAGGCTCCACCACAAAGACAAACTAAGAGAATACGTGGTAAACGTATATTGTATAATAGGCTATTCGCAATTCTATCTCCTTGAAAACAAAGTGCTGAAAATGTCTCGTTGATACTAAGACCATAACGTCCTAGAAACAAGGATACGAATATGCTTATACACAAGATCAGCAACCACGTCTTCGCATTTTTCATTATAATGCCAGATCCTGTGCCTCAGGCGTAAAGCCATAGAATCGTTCATAGAACGCAACTGCTTCTGATTCAACATCATCCATGGAGAGTAACTCAGGATGTAAAATTGATGCAGCCCATAATTTACCTAAACAACTTGAAAGTGATGGTGTATCCCATGTTTCAAGCGTACTAGGGAATACATAAACATGATCATTTTGTACGGCTTGAAGTTCCTGTACTCTTGCATCATTTTTAAAATCATCTGCGCTTAAAGAACCTGCCTCGATAAATACATAATCTGGATTTGCCGCCAACAAAGTTTCGATATCAATATTTACCCAGTTATTTCCTTCTGCATCAATTGCATTATCTGCTTGTGCATAAGATAAGATTTCTCCTTGATACATATCATCTGTTGCACAAGTTAATAAATCAGATCCTGCAAAATAAACAGTTGGTTCATCTTCAACTTCATCAAGTTCATATTTTTCTAATAAATCTTCTTCGTACTGTTTATATTCTTCAACTTTATCTTCACATCCCATTACTTTACCGATAATTTCAACAGCTTCTTCAAAATCATCAGCTGTTTCCGGTTCTAAAAGTACAACTGGAATATCCAAAGCTTCCAATTCTTCAACATAACTTTCAAGACTGACTGGTAAGAAAACAACATCTGGATCTGCTTTGGCGCATTCTTCAACATTAAACATCTTTTTATTTCCCAATTGAGGTAAATCCAAAATCTCTTCAGCCGCCTTGGCATAAATCGGACGAGTTTCTGGCTTCATCTCAATTCCAGTCAACTTATCCTGCTGCTGTAAACCTATCATGATTGTTGTTGTGATGTAATATCCACTTGCTGCCGTTTGACAAGGTTCCTCAAAAGTAACTTCACGACCAGCCTGATCTGTAATGGTCAATGTAGTATCCTGAGGTTGTCCCTGGCAACCAGACAATAAAAACATACTTAAACATAGACCTGCACTTAGTAATTTTTTCATAAACTATCCCTTCCTATTCTGTAAAATATTTTTGAAACGATATTTGCGCTTGCTTTTCTATTTCCAACATCATAGATTGATATTTTCTCATAATTTCTTTACCTTGAGACGTAATGACAGTATTTCCTCCGGAAGCACCTCCACTTTTACTTTCAAATAAGACAATTCCAAGATCTTGCTGAGCCCTTTGGATGATTTTCCAGGCTTTTGAACTAGACATATTCATAGCTTTGTAAGCAGCCGAAAGTGATCCGGTTCTTTCGACTCCTTCCATCAACTCAATTACACCTTTTCCAAAGCTTGCTTCTTTCTGTCCAATGCGCACCTTAATATCGTATTTCAAAAACATCACCTCGTTACTCTCATTTGAGATAAACGCTATAATCAGTATATATAATAATAATAAAAAAGAAAAGAAGTATTTCTACTTCTTCATTGTCCATAATGTTTCAACAGCTTTCTTTACTTCTTCAAAATCGTAATAATCTAAATCATAAACGATTACATCTGGAAGATGCTTGATTTCTTCAATATAGGCTATATCAATTTTTCTACATACACCCAAGATATTAGGATACTCTCTAATTTTCTTTATCAAAACCTCTAGATATTTTTTTTCATCTCTTTCCAAAAATCCAATTTCATCTAATATCAACAAACCTGAATTTGAATGCTCTAAAATTTCAACACCAAAATCATCAAACACACCTTTAATAACTTGCTTACCATGCGAGAATAAAATATCATTGCGGTCAAGATCAACTAAAGAATGAAGATAAAATCCTATTCTTTCGCCTTTTTCAAAATATGGTAATGTAATATATCCACTACAAGACACATGATTCTTCTGAATAAATTTTTGGATCAATGTACTTTTTCCAATCTGTTTAGAGCCTGTTAAAAAAACCTTCATATATGATCCTTTCTATCACTAAAATCAAAAAGGAGCTTTCAGCTCCTAAATGAATTATTTTATATCATGAACATAAATATTATTCACTCGGTCTGGTCCCACAGAAATCATAGAAACTCGAACGTTTGTGAATTCTTCAATGAATTTAATGTAATCAAGACATTCTTTTGGAAGTTCTTCAATAGTTGACATCTTTGAAATGTCTTCCTTCCATCCTTTAAATTCTTTATAAACTGGTTTTGCTTTAGCAACATCTGCCTGATCGCTTGGAATATAATCATAGACTTTTCCATCAATTTCATATCCAGTACAAATTTTTAACGTATCCAAACCAGAAAGAACATCAATTTTTGTCAATACGATATCTGTTAAACCATTTAGCATGGCAGCATGTTTTACAACCAATAGATCTAACCATCCACAGCGACGAGGACGTCCTGTTGTTGCCCCAAATTCAAAGCCATTCTCACGAATCCAATCTCCCTGTTTATCTAATAATTCAGTTACGAATGGACCTTCTCCAACACGTGTTGAATAAGCTTTAACAACACCGACAATCGTTTGTAAACGACTTGGTGCTACACCGGCTCCAGTCGTTACACCTGCACTGGTTGGTGAACTGGAAGTTACAAATGGATATGTTCCATAATTGATATCCAACATACAAGCCTGTGCTCCTTCAAATAAAACTGTTTTATCTTCATCAAGAGCCTTATTGACCATGCTTGTAGTTTCTTTGATCATTGGTACAATGCGATCATGAATTTTTTCAAAGTCAGAAACCATTGAATCATAATCCATAGGCTCCGCACTATATACTGCAGTAAATAACTTGTTTTTAAAATCTAAACACTCTTTTAAGCGAACTTTAAATGTTTCAAAGTTAATAAATTCATGGAAACGAATTCCACGACGTGCATACTTATCTGCATAACAAGGACCAATTCCTCGTTTAGTCGTTCCAATCTTACTGTTGGCAGCTTCTTCTTCAAGTTGATCTTGATAACGATGATATGGCATTAACATCTGTGCTCTATCACTGATTACGATATGATCACACTTTAATCCACCTTCTTCAAGCTGCTGCATCTCTTCTAATAGAACAAATGGGTTACAAACAACACCTGGTCCAATTACACAAGTTGCTTCTTCATGAAGAACGCCACTTGGCAATAGATGCAACACATACTTCTTGCCATTTACAATGACCGTATGACCTGCGTTATCTCCACCTTGGAAGCGGACAATCATATCTGCTTTTTCTGCTAATACATCGACGATTTTTCCTTTACCCTCATCGCCCCATTGGGTTCCAACTACTACTTGGCTAGACATATGAGCCTCCTTTAAATGTGCCTAGAAACACAACACCTAGATTATAAATAATAAGCTTTTATAAGTCAATTTATAGACCAATTTTCTCTCATATAGTTACAATTTGTTCCATTTTGTTACAAAAGCTTAAATTCATTCTAAATAAAAAGACGAAATGTTACAAAATAACACTTCGTCATAATTGCTACTGGCAGGGGCAGTAGGAGTCGAACCCACATCAACGGTTTTGGAGACCGCTATCTTAACCATTGGACGATGCCCCTAAGTGCTTGTTTATTCTAGCATAGAATAGAGTATGTTTCAATCCTAAATTTGAAAAAGTCTAAACAAGTATCTTCTTTGTATCGTAAGTATAGATTCGTTTAAAAAAATAAAGGTGAACCTCCTTAGCTTGATGACCAAACTTTGAGGTCCACTCCAATTACATACCTACCAATCTTAAAATATCATTGTATGTCGCAAAAAGCATCAGTCCTAATAAAAGAACAAAACTAACCATAATAATATTCTCAACCAAGGCTGTATTGATCTTTCGTCTAATTATCTTTTCAATCAACAGAATCAATACTCGACCTCCGTCCAATGCTGGTATAGGAATCAGATTAAAGATACCAACATTCACCGAAATCAAGCCGACCAAAGAAAGATATGCATTCAATCCCAACTCTGCCGTTCTAGCGGTAACATTCAAAATTCCCACTGGACCAGATAATTGATCCAAAGCTTGTCCAGATAATAGAAGTCCAAGCGATTGGTAAATTTCAACAGTTGAATCCCATAGATCCTTCGTACCTTCTACAAAAGACATGTACCAAGGAATTGGCTCTAAATAAGCTGCAACAATGTAACCCAAAGTATACCCTTGTGATTCTTTATCATATTCCGGTGTAATCGTTGTCTCAAATTCCTGCCCATCACGTAATACTGTTATTTCCAATGTGTCGTGATGCAACTGTACAAATTTTAACAAGTCGTACTGTGTTTCTGGTTTGATTTCTTCACCATCTGCTCTAGCAGTTATAATCTCATCATCCTTTTGCAAGCCTGCCTCACTTGCTGGCGAATTTTCGATTACTTCATATACAACTGGTAACGGATCAGATTGGCGATATCCATTCGCTAACGAGATGCCAATAAAAATGACCCAAGCTAATAAAAAGTTCATCATGACACCCGCCAACATAACCAAAACTTTCTGGTATGTTGGTTTAGAAGTTAATTTACGATCTTCAGGAACTTCTTTCAACCATTCTGTTTCATCATCTTGTGAACCATCTTCTTCTCCAGCCATTAACACATAGCCTCCAAAAGGGATAGCACGTATAGAATAAGTAGTCTCTTTTCCTTTTTTCTGATAAAGTACAGGACCCATCCCTAAAGAAAACTCATGACAGTAAACACCAAAATGTTTTGCGACAAGCATATGTCCCAGCTCATGCACTACTATAATTACACTCAATAATACGATAAATGCAATGATACCGAGTATACTCATTTCATCAACTCCTTATACGATCAACAATACATGTAAGATTCCAAATAATAAAATATTCATCATCAAAGAATCGACTCGATCCAATACACCTCCATGACCTGGAAGTAGATTCGAGAAGTCTTTTACTTTATTGCTACGCTTGATAGCGCTAAAACACAAGTCTCCTAATTCCGCTACAACTGGACATAGACAGCATAACAATGTATTTAAATAGCCGTTCAATGAATCCGCATATAGGAAACTTACCACTAAGCTTAACAGAAATCCAAAGACAATTCCACCAAAAAAGCCTTCCCAGCTTTTCTTTGGAGAAATTCTTGGATTCATCTTATGCTTGCCAAAATAACTTCCGACAAACCATGCACCTGTATCAGAACCATATGTTGCAAATACTATGGTCCAAAGATACATATGCTCATCCACCAAGTATCCAATAGCATGGTAGATCAAAGAAAATAAGATAAAATACGTTAAACAGTAATAGCTATCCGACAATGAAAAATTCTCAATAAATACCGGCAATGCAAAGAAGAAACACACCCCTAAAGCATAAATAATATATGTGTAATGCACAGGAATAAAACGAGTTAAGATAACCAAGATAACAGTGAGTGGATATACATATAACGGCCAGGATTTAAAATCACGTCGCACATGCATCCATTCAAAAGCAGTTGATAATAAGATAAACAGAGCTAATAGCTCAAGCAGCCAGCCTCCAAAGGCAACCGGTAATGCGACAACCAAGATGATGGCTAATGCAGTCATTACCCGAGTCTTCATTTTGTCAATCCTCCAAATCTACGATCCCTGTGTTGAAATTCTTCAATGCATTTGATCAACTCTTCTTTATTGAAATCTGGCCAGGAAACAGGTGTAAAGATTAATTCTGAATATGCAAGTTGCCATAATAAGAAATTTGAAATTCTTACTTCACCACTTGTACGAATCATTAAATCAATATCTTCTGGTACAAATAAATATTGATTAAAATCTTTCTCTGTTAGATTATTTTCTCTCCCATTTTTTACTTCATCCGCATACTTCTGTATTCCCAATAAGATTTCTCTTCTTGAACCATAGTTAATTGCAAGACAAAGCTCTAATCCAGTATTATGGGAAGTGTTATCAACTGCTCGATTAATTACTTTTTGTGTATCTGAAGGGAATCTTTCTAACTCACCAGCAAAAGTAACTCGAATGTTTTTTTCCATTAGTTCCTTGATATATTTATTAAAAAATAAACCTGGTAATTTACATAAATATCCGACTTCATCTTCCGGACGTTTCCAATTTTCCGTCGAAAAAGCATATAAAATCAATTTTTTTACACCTAATTCATTCGCCGCCAAAGCCACGGTTCTAATCGTATCCGCACCTTGTTTATGGCCTGCTGTTCTTGGCAAACCTCTTAGTTTTGCCCATCTTCCATTACCATCCATAATGATCGCAATAGTTTGAGGAATATTGTCGTTCATTTAAAAAGCTCCCTTCTTAAAAAAACCCAATCAAGATTGGGTTTAGACATTCAAGATTTCTATTTTCTTTTCATCCACGATTTGTTCAACTTGTTTGATATAATCGTCTGTTAATTTCTGTGAATCTTCCAATTCAGCCTTACGATCATCTTCCGTTAATTCTTTATTTTTCTTTGTAGCGTCATTAGCATCACGGCGAATGTTACGAATCGCAACTTTAGCTTCTTCACCATATTTTTGTGCATCTTTTGCCAATTGTTCACGACGTTCCTGTGTTAATTGAGGAACTTGAATACGAATCACATCAGCTTCTACCTGTGGGTTTAATCCAAGATTAGCAGCTTGGATCGCATGTCCTACAGATTTAATAATACTGCGATCATAAGGTTTTACGACCAATTGAGTTCCTTCTACAACCTGGATAGAAGATAACTGATTGATTGGCATCATAGATCCATAATAGTCAACTTGAACACGTTCTAATATCTGTGAACTTGCACGTCCCGTGCGGATCGTTTTTAAATTACTTTCTAAGTTTTCAATAGCTTTTAGCATTCTTTCTTCGGCTTTAACTAAATTATCACTCATTTTAAATCTCCTGTTCTAAAATTATTTTGAAATCAATGTTCCTGTAACTTCCTGCTTAACAGCTTTCAAGATGTTACCTTTTTCGTTCATGTTGAAGACAACAAGGTCGATATCATTATCCATACACATACTAATAGCTGTAGAGTCCATTACTTGAAGTCCTTTGTTTAAAACATCCATATAATGTAAAGTGCTGAATTTTTTAGCTTCTGGATTTTTCTTAGGGTCGCTGTCATATACACCATCGACACCATTCTTTGCCATTAAGATCACATCAGCATCAATTTCACTTGCTCGTAAAGCAGCAGTTGTGTCTGTGCTGAAATATGGTGAACCTGTTCCAGCTCCAAAAATAACAATGCGTCCTTTTTCCAAATGGCGAATAGCACGACGTAAAATAAAAGGCTCTGCAACTTTCTGCATTTCAACAGCTGTTTGAACACGAGTAGGAACGCCAGCTTGTTCTAAAGCATTTTGAACAGCTAAAGCGTTGATTACTGTCCCTAACATACCCATGTAATCTGCCTGGGCTCTATTCATTCCCATTTCAGCCATCATCTTGCCACGAATGAAGTTACCACCACCAACAACGATTGCAAGATCAACACCGAGCTCATGAACATCTTTTAATTCTGCCGCCAAAGATTTTAAAATCTCTGGATCAAAAGGCTGTCCATTGCCAGACAAAGCCTCACCGCTCAATTTTAATAACACTCTCTTATACATATTGTTTTGTACTCCTTTGAAGATTTCATCATTAAGATTATACACTATCTTTTATCTGAAAAAAAGATTCACTCAATAAAAAAAGGGTTATGATTAACCCTTGATTTGTGACATTACTTCTTCAGCAAAGTTTTCTTCGCGTTTTTCGATACCTTCACCAGTCTGGAAACGTACGAAAGAAACTAGTTCAACTTTATTGTCTTTTAAGAAATTAGCAACCTTCATCTTAGGATCCAAGAAGAATTCCTGGTCTAATAAGCACTGATCTTTGAAGTGTTTGTCAACTTTTCCTTTTAAAATACCCTGAAGAACTTTTTCTGGTTTTCCAGCCATCTTAGGATCAGCCTTCATCATCTGTAACTGTAGTTCACGTTCATGTTCAACTACATCACTAGGAATTTCACTCTGAGATACATAAGTAGGAGCCATAGAAGCAACCTGCATTGCGATGTTTTTAGCAACAGTTTCGTTTGTTTCACCTTTTAATACAGCAAGTGCAGAAATTTTTCCACCCATATGCATATAGCTTCCGAAGAATTCATCACCAGCTTTTTCAACTACAGAAACACGACGGAAAGTGATTTTTTCTCCGATTGTAGCAGTAGCATTTGTGATCAAGTCTGCGATTGTTCCTTCTGAAGTAGATGTTGCAAGAACTGCATCTACATCAGCAGCCTTAGTATCCAAAATAGCATTCTGGATTACATCTAATAAATGTAAAAATTGTTCATTTTTCGCAACAAAGTCTGTTTCAGAGTTAACTTCAAACAAGATACCTGTATTTCCTTTTGTTGCAACACGAGTTAAACCTTCAGCAGCGATACGACCTTCTTTTTTGGCAGCTTTGCTGATACCTTTTTCACGTAACCAGTCAACAGCTTTTGCCATGTCTCCGTCACATTCAGTCAAAGCTTTTTTACAGTCCATCATCCCCGCACCAGTTTTTTCACGTAATTCTTTAACTTGAGATGCAGTAATCATTTTCTTTTCCTCCTATGATTTTTTTATTCAGCTGGTTTTTCAGCTGGTTTTTCTTCTTCTTTTGCAGGTTTGTTGAAACGACGATTTTTACGTTCGAAGTTACGTTTACGACGTTCTTCATTACGCTGACGACGACGTCTTTCATTTTCAGCAATCTGCTGTTCAACATTTTTGATAACGTCTTCCATTGTTACGTCATCTTCTGTTTCATCCAAATAAGCAAGTTCTAACAATCCGCTCTTAGCATCAACGATAGCATCAGCTAACAATGTAATAACTAATTTAACTGAACGATTTGCATCATCGTTAGAAGCGATTGGATAATCTGCATCATCTGGGTCACAGTTTGTATCTAACATTGCAAATACTGGAATACCAAGTTTTTTAGCTTCCGCGATTGCGTTATGTTCTTCTTTAGGATCAACTACAACGATCGCATCTGGAAGTTTCTTCATTTCTTTGATACCACCTAAACTTGATTCAAGTTTAGCTTTTTCTTTACGTAAGTTAGCTTGTTCTTTTTTAGTATATACTTCGATTTTTCCGCTAGCTTCCATTTCTTCAATTTCAACTAGACGTTTTACACGTTTCTGAATCGTACGGAAGTTTGTTAATAAACCACCTAACCAACGTTTGTTAACGTAGAATGATCCTGAACGTAAAGCCTGTTCTTCAATAGTGTCTGCAGCCTGTTTTTTTGTTCCGACGAATAAAACTTTTCCGCCTTCTTCGCTAATGCGTTTTAATTCCTGGTAAGCTGCTTCGATCTGAGCCTGAGTTTTGTTCAGATCCACGATGTAAACCCCGTTACGGCTTGTGTAGATGTATGGTTTCATCTTAGGGTTCCAACGGCGAGTCTGATGTCCGAAATGTACACCATTCTCTAACATTTTTCTCATTGATACAATTGACATAATAGTCCTTCCTTTCCGTTACTCCTCCACCATTTCAAACGAATGCAACATCCTTGATGCACGGGCAAACGAATCCATGATGTGTGTATTCGCGCATTTTCGCGCTATTAGATTATAACAAGTCAATATCGACTATTCAAGTAAAAATATCATTGTTTTGCTAAAGGATGTGCCTTCTGATATACATCTTTGAGTTGTTTGGTCGAGACATGCGTATAAATCTGGGTTGTCGATAAAGAAGCATGACCTAAAAGCTCCTGGACAACACGGATATCGGCACCATTATCCAATAAATGTGTCGCAAAGCTATGGCGAAACATATGCGGATGAACATCCATGTCCATTCCTATATTTACTGCATGTTTTTTCATTAAAAACTGAACCCCTCTTGAAGTCAGCCCTTTTCCTTTTTGTGAAATGAATACATGATTATCGCCTTTCTCATATTTTTCATAATACACAAGACGATATTTCTTCAGTTCTTTTTCAAAGTCCTTGTAAAAAGGCACGATTCTTTCTTTATTCCCTTTTCCCAGGATGCGTACACATCTTTGATTCAGATCAACATCCTGCCATTTCAAATTCACCAGTTCGCTGACACGAAGGCCACAGGCATACATCATAGTAAACATGGTCTTATCTCGAAACTCAATTGGGTCATTTTCCTCATATGTGTCTAAAAAATTTTCTATCTCTGAAAGAAATAAGAAATCTGGAATCTTTCTTTTATTTTTAGGTGTTTTGATTGAAGAAAGCGGGTTGGAGTTGATTCCAATATATTCATTCAAATAACGATAGAAAGATCTATATGTAGAAATCTTACGGGCAATCGTTGAATTTTTAGCCGATGTCCCATCTGGTAAAACTCTTAGCTCCATCAAAAAATTCATAAAAGTCAGACGATCCACATCTTCAAAATTTGTGATCCCCTGACTTTCAAGATATTCTTTAAATTGAGTTAAATCTCTTCTATAAGCATCAATGGTTTTTTCAGACTGGGAATTTCTACGATATATATATTGTAGAAATCGTTCAATCAACTCATTCATCTAAAAGCCCCTGTATCGTTTTGATGCGCTCTAGTGCCTGATTGCATAATTTCTCTTTACGTTCATGTTTTCTGCATTTCTCATTTAAATGCATAATACCAAAATTAGCGTTCATCGGCTGGAAATGTTTTGGATCACAATGAGTCACATAATATGCCTGTGATCCCATCACACATGTATTTCCAAAGACAATTGGTTCTTTATCATTTAAATAACGAGCCATGTTGATTCCGGCAATCATCCCACTCGCACAAGATTCCACATATCCTTCAACACCTGTAATCTGGCCGGCAAAGAACATATCCTCACGAATTTGTGTTTGATATGTTTCTTTTAAACAAGTTGGACTCGATAAATAAGAATTTCGATGCATGACACCATAACGAGTAATCTTTAGATTTTCCAAACCTGGAATCAAGGAGAATACTCTTCTTTGTTCCGGCCACGTTAGATGAGTTTGAAAGCCAACAATATTGTACATGGAAGCTGCTACATTATCCTGACGTAACTGTACGACCGCAACAGGATGATGATTTTCATCTTTTTGTAAACCGACTGGTTTCAAAGGCCCAAACAATAATGTTTTCTTGCCACGTTTTGCCATTTCTTCAATTGGCATACATCCCTCAAAATACTTCTCATCTTCAAAATCATGTAGATGTGCGCATTCCGCATGGATCAAGGCATCATAAAATTGTTCAAACTCTTGTGCATCCATCGGACAATTGATATAACTAGCTTCTCCTTTATCATAACGAGACTTATAATAAGCTTTATTAAAATCAATACTGTCTTTTTCAACGATTGGAGCAGCTGCATCATAAAAATGAAGCGTGCCAGTATGAAGATACTCACAAATGGCCTTAGCCAGATCATCACTTGTCAAAGGACCGGTTGCAATGATGCATGGTCCTTCAGGAATCTTTGTGATTTCTTCATTAATGACAGTAATATTTTCATGATTTCGAATCGTATCTGTAATATAGTGTGAAAAGCTTTCTCGATCTACAGCCAAAGCGCTTCCTGCAGGAACGCTGGTCGCATCCGCTGCTTTCATGATCAACGAATCCAACAATCGCAATTCTTCTTTTAAGATTCCCACTGCATTGTTCAAAGAATTGGAACGCAATGAATTCGAACATACTAGTTCTCCAAATAAATCTGTATGAAATGCTGGCGGATATTTTTTAGGTCGCATCTCAATCAAATTAACTTTTATTCCTCGTTTTGCACATTGATAAGCCGCCTCACATCCGGCTAGGCCGGCTCCAATGATCGTAACTTGTTTTTCCATTATTTCTTTTCCTTCGGTTCTTTTTTAATATAACGACATTTTGGATAATTTGAACAACCAATGAAAGTTGTACCATAACGCGATTTACGTTTCACCAGTTCATGACCACATTCTGGGCATATCTCTCCTGTTGGTTCTGGTTTTGCCTTTTCTTTCAAAGGCTGTATCGTCTTACACTCAGGATAGTTCGAACAAGCCCAGAAAGGTCCATAACGACCTTTTTTTATGATCATCTTGCTGCCACAATTTGGACAGATTTTTTCTTCTTGATTTGGGTCTGCATTTTCCTGTTCTGCTTCATCGTTTTCAGTATAACGGCATGAAGGAAAATTGATGCACGAAATAAACTTACCATAACGTCCGTTTCTATAAACCAGATCGCCTCCACAAGAAGGACAGGTCCTTCCAACTTTTTCTAGTTCCATCTTTGGCATTTTTGAATAAGCGTCTTCAACGATAGGTGCAAATTTATCATAGAACTGATGCATATATGCAGTTGAATCTTGTTTTCCTTCTGCAATTTCATCTAAAGTCTTTTCCATATCAGCCGTATATTCAACATTAATCACATCCGAGAAATACTGCCCCAGTTTTTCATCTGTCAAGATTCCCTGCTTTGTTGGAACAAATACCTTGGTCTTGCTGGTTTCAGATGTTTTCTCAAGTGTTGCGTATCCTCGTTTTTGTAAAGTATCTATGATCGTTGCATATGTACTTGGTCGGCCAATTGATTTTTCTTCTAATTCTTTTATCAATCTTGCTTCTGTATAACGAGCTGGTGGTTCTGTGAAATGCTGCTTTGGTTCCACGATCACATCACGGAACACTTCATTCTCTTCGATTTCCGGCAAAAGTTCATCCGTTTGTTTCTCGTATTTTTTATACACTTTTGTATAGCCGTCGAAAGCCATCGTTTGCCCACTTGCGCTATACTGCAAACCATCCACTTCAAATATAATACTAGTAACATTGAAGCTTGCCTCTTTCATTAAAGATGCCAATGTTCTGGCATAGATCAAAGAGTACAAACGATATTGATCATTGGTCAAATATTGTTTGATGCTTTCAGGTGTATTATTGATATCCGTAGGACGAATGGCTTCATGGGCATCCTGCGTATTGGCTTTATTCTTTGTATGTGCCTTACCAACATATTCTTTTCCATATTCGTCTTTGATATAAGCTAGCGTATCTTTGACAAATAAGTCAGAAAGACGCGTAGAATCTGAACGCATATATGTGATTAGACCTTGCATCTGGCCTCCTAGATCAATACCTTCATACATCTTTTGAGCAATGCTCATGGTCTTTCTGGCTCCAAATCCTAGTTTGGTACTTGCTTCCTGCTGCATTGTTGATGTTGTAAAAGGAAGCTTAGGCTGTTTTTTCTTTGAACGTTTTGTGATCGAAGTTGCAATAAAATCACCTTTTGATCGTTCGACAATTTCATTTGCCTGCTGCTCATTCTTTAGTTTTGGTTTTTTACCATCTACTTTAGACAAAGTTGCTTCAAAACCTCGTGTCCCCTTTTTCAAATTGGCATGAACACTCCAATACTCTTCCGATTTGAACGCCTTGATTTCATCTTCTCTTTCTACGATTAACTTAAGTGCTACAGACTGTACACGACCAGCTGATTTTGAACGAATCTTGTTTTGTAACAACTTGCTTAATTTAAATCCGATGATACGATCTAACATTCGTCTTGTTTCCTGACTTCTTACCAGATCCATATCAATATGCTTTGGATGTTCCATTGCATCAAGGATAGCTGGCTTGGTTACTTCATGAAAGACGATACGTTTTGTCGTTTCGATATCTAAATCAAGAACCCTTGCCAGATGCCAAGCAATTGCCTCCCCTTCACGGTCCGGGTCACTGGCAAGATATACATCTTTGGCTTTTTTCGTCAGTTCTTTTAATTCTTTTACTACGTCTTTTTTCTCTTTACTTATTTTATATGTAGGTTCAAAATCGTGATCTACATCAATTCCTAACCCTTCTTTTCCACTTGTGGCCAAATCACAAATATGACCTTTGCTGGAAACGACCTTGTAATCTTTTCCAAGATATTTTTCGATCGTTTTAGATTTTGATGGAGACTCAACGATAACCAAATTTTTTTTCATCTTCGTAAAACTCCCTCCAATGTTCACGCTCTATAAAACAATAAAAAAATTGATTTGTCAATTCCTAAAGATATTCTAATTCTTTTTCACTTGACAAAATATTTGCTCCCTGACTAATTAAATAATTACATCCTAGATACCTTACATCATTAAAAGCAGTCGGCAGACAATAGACCGGTTTAGAAAGCTCTAACATCTCATTTACCGTTAACATTGTTCCGCTTTTGATCGTAGCTTCAATTACGATCAAGGATTCACTCAAAGCCGCAATCAAGCGATTTCTCCAAGGAAAATTCCTGGCATATGGGGCAACCCCTGGTGGATATTCACTAATCACAAGCTGTGTGGCATACATCTTTAAAAACAACTCTTTATTCACATGCGGATACATTCGATCAATACCGCAGCCAATGATTCCTATTGTATCTTTGTCTAAACTTGCCCAATGACTTATCGCATCAATTCCTTTTGCCAGACCAGATACGATGCAGTAACGTTGTTTTAAACACTGGCTGACAATGGTCGCATTTTCTATAGCCTTTTGACTACAGTTTCTTGCTCCGACAATTCCCACACATCTTTTTTTCAACAAATCATAATTGCCTCTGTAAAATATGATCCATGGTGGAAAGCGGAGTTGTCGAAACGATGAAGGATAGGCTTCATCTACGATCGTGACATACGACTCAGAAATCTTAACTTCATGAAATCTTTCTTTTGATCGTATTGCTTGCCCAATTTTGTTCCAATCGCCTTGATATTTTACGGCATAATACAGAATAGCTTTTCTCATTTCATTCATACTTTCTATTACACCGCAAAAAGAAAAAGGAACAAAAAGTTCCTAAAAAAGTTTAATTTCCAACATTTTTTGTACAGGCCCATAACTTCTTCTATGGCAGTCTAAAACACCATATGTATTTAACGCTTCAACATGTGCCTTAGTCGGATATCCTTTATGTTTACCAAATCCATACATAGGATATAGCTCATCCAGCTTTTTCATATATCGATCTCGCGTGACTTTGGCTAAGATGCTGGCAGCTGCAATCGATATAGACTTTTGATCTCCTTTTATAACCGATTTCCATTCCTTATCCAGCGATGGAAGAGGCATGGCATCACTTAAAACAATATCAACAGGTGCATTATGCGCTATTTCCAACATTGCCTCCTGCGTTGCACGGTAGATATTCTTTTTATCGATGATTTTTTCTTCAATGACCAGTATTTGATACCATAAAGCCTCATTGGTGATCATAGAGAACAAAGCTTCTCTTTTTTTCTCTGTCAGCTTTTTTGAATCATCGATCATTTCATTTGTAAATCCTTTTTCAAAACACACTCCAGCTACGACCAATGGACCGGCAATAGGACCGCGCCCTGCTTCATCAATACCTAGAACATCTTGATGCAGATTCCAATGGTCAAAATCAATTGGTTTGCTCAACATTTGGTTTCTCCCAAGTAATCAGTCCACATTTATTTTCACGCATATCTTTGACAAACGAATTCATCAATCGATTCTCATCGATCTGTCCTTTTTGAAGATATCCTCGCTTGATCGCAACCTGTTCCAACGTATGCCATGGTGTATCTTGAATTTCAATTCCATAGGTTTCGATTAAAGAAGTAGGATTATTTTCCATCAACCATTCAACCGCAAACATCGCTAACTCATCCATGGTTACGACCTCATCGCGAATTGATCCCAACAAAGCAAGCTTTAAACCAATCCGCTGGTCATCAAATTTAGGCCATAATACTCCTGGTGTATCCAAAAGCTCAAGATCTTTATCCAGTTTGATCCATTGTAGACTTTTCGTAACTCCTGGTTTATCTGCTGTTTTAGCCGCTTTTCTCTTTGCCAAAGTATTGATCATAGTTGACTTACCCACATTAGGAATCCCACATACCATGGCACGTAAAGCCCTGGGTTTGATACCGCGACGTTTTTGTTTCTCAATAAAAGAAGCACACAAAATTTTAGAAGTTTGCACAATAGCTGCTTTATAATTCTCATGTACTAAATCCAAGGCAATGACACGTACATTGTCTTTTTCTAAATACGTGATCCATTCTTTGGTCAATTTGGAATCCGCTTTGTCTTTTTTAGACAAGATGATCAATCTAGGCTTTGTTTGAATGATACCATCCAACATTGGATTTCGACTTGAGTCTGGTATTCTGGCATCGCGTATCTCGATGACAAAATCAACTTTCTTCAAGTTCTCTTCCATCTGTCTGGCAGCCTTTGTCATATGTCCTGGAAACCATTGTATTTTTTTTGAATTCTGCATAGTTTCTCCTACTTAACCCCCATTTCGCTTAATGGGAAGATAACGATCACATTTTTACCAAAAATCTGATCTTTATGAACAGGACCTACTGAAGTATCACGAGAATCTTTTGAATATGGGCGGTTGTCTCCCATTACAAAATACTCATCTTCACCTAAGGTGATTGGACCAAAATCCATATTAAAATATCCAAATTGATCGATCATGCTTTGTTTATACTCTTCATCGATATATTCACTCTCATCCAAAACTTCACCATTGATATAAATTTGTTCATCGATACATTCAATTGTTTCATTTGGCATACCGATGATACGTTTTACCCAATGACTGGTTTCCTGTGTATCGGGATCTGTCATTCTAACTACAACAACTTCTCCACGTTCTGGTTCAGTCAATAATGTTCCAATAATATTAGTAAATCCAATCTCTCCATCCTGTAGTGTTGGATCCATACTCTTACCATAAACCGTCACAGGATGTGCGATAAAATTAATAAACAACAAAATTAGAACCGTTCCGAGCACAAAAATCTTTAGAAAATCCAGTATATCCTCTAACAGTGTTCTTTCGTCTTCTTCATTATAACGAAGTGAAGAACTTTTCTTTACTTTTTTCATTCACATCTACCCCTTTAATTAAATACACCCTTATTATACACAATTTTAAAAAAAGCTGGATATATATCCAGCCTAATTAACGAACTTCTTTTAAACGAGCAGCTTTACCAGAACGTCCGCGTAAGTAATGTAACTTGTTACGACGAACTTTACCGTGACGAACTACTTCGATTTTTTCGATGATTGGTGAGTGTAATGGGAATTTACGTTCTACACCGATCTGGTTAGAAATCTTACGAACTGTGAATGATTCTGCGATTCCTCCACCAGTACGTTCGATTACAACACCTTCGAAAACCTGGATACGAGATTTTCCACCTTCGATAATTTTAACGTGAACTCGTACGGTACTTCCTGAACGGAATTCAGGAATATCTGTTTTTAACTGAGATTTTGTAATTTCGTTAACTAGATTTAAATTCATCTTTCTTTTCCTCCTGTATCTCGTTCGATCATATTGTTCATTCACAAAAATAATTGCCAGCGGAACAGATCGTGCATAAATGCTAAAATATGATATCACATCTTTATTCTTTAGGCAATAAAGAATCTAAGAAATCTTTGTCTTCTTTTGTCAGCGGATATTCGTTTAATAAATCTTTGCGATGATAATATGTATTCTCTAAAGCTTTTTGATGGCGCCATTTTGCGATATTGGCATGGTGTCCACTCAACAATACATCTGGTACTCTTTTTCCATCATACTCTACTGGTTTTGTATATTGAGGATATTCCAGTAAGCCATTGGAAAATGAATCATCCTGCCAACTATCCTGGCGAATGACTCCTGGCATTAAACGAAGAATGGCATCACACATAACTACACAAGCCGATTCGCCACCAGTCAAAACAAAATCGCCCAAAGACATCTGGATATCGACATAATCGCGAATTCTTTCATCAAATCCTTCATAATGACCACAAATAAAGATCAAATGATCCCTTAAGGAAAGTTCTCTAGCCCTGGATTGATTAAAAGTCTGTCCTTGTGGAGTCAATAAGATCACAGTGCTATTTTCTGTACGTATGCTTTTTAATGCATCCAGTATAGGCTGGCACATCAATACCATGCCCGCACCACCACCATAAGGTGTATCATCAACATGACCATGCTTCTCCTGTGTAAATTTTCGAAAATCAATTACTTCATATTCAAAAAGATCTTTTTCTTTAGCTCTTTTGATAATGCTGGTACTCCATAAAGGTTCAAAATATTCTGGAAATAATGTTAGAATACTTATTTTCATCGTAAACCTTCCATTTCTTTGATCG
Source organism: uncultured Faecalitalea sp. (assembly GCA_946408025.1). Classification (GTDB taxonomy): domain Bacteria; phylum Bacillota_I; class Bacilli_A; order Erysipelotrichales; family Erysipelotrichaceae; genus Faecalitalea. The sequence goes on along the minus strand of CAMJQJ010000022.1, from coordinate 6,772 downwards.
TGATCTTTTTTTGTTCGACATCTACATCAATTAAAAAAGCATCTACAAAAGGAAATAAAAAGCTCTTCTTGCCATCTTGAATACGCAAGACCAGATTCGCTCCTGTTTCCAGGATATCACTAACTTTGCCTAGATATTCCTCTTGTTCATTAAACACTTCACAATCAATCAGTTCATAGTAATAATACTCATCTTCACTCTTTGGAAGATCTGATTTTTTGATAAACACTTCCCTGGTTTTTAAAGTTTCAGCTTTTTCTATTGTATCAACACCAACAAACTTGCAATAGCCAAACCCTTTCTGCTCACGATAGCTAATTACTTCTAATTCCGTACCATCCTGCAGATAGAGAATATTTCCTTTTTTAAAGCGCTCCTGAGGTTGATCTGTATGAATGTATAATTTGCATTCTCCTTTAAGACCATGCGTATTAATGATCGTTGCTACCCTAAGCATGTTCTACCTCCCTTAAAAAAATTAGGATGCGCGATCACACATCCTAATAAGCTTCAAACTTCACAGAAACTCGCTTATGAGTTTCTCTTGCAGCAATTGACATCATCTGACGTATACTGCTTGCCATTGAACCTTTACGTCCAATTAGACGAGCTACATCTTCACTGTTCGCATACACGTATAATAAGACTTCGTTTTCATTTGTTGATGACATAGTCTTTACAGATAAAGAGTTCTTATCATCAACAAGTGGTGTACAAAGATCTAAAAGTGTTCTTTCTAAATCTACCATTATTTTGACATTTTAGCTTCATGAAATTCTTTCATGATGCCTTCTTTTGACAAGATAGCACGAACAGTATCAGTTGGTTTAGCTCCGTTGTTCAGCCATTTCATAGCAACTTCTTTGTTCAAAGTTACCTGATTTTCACTAGCGATTGGATTATATGTACCAACTTCTTCAATGATACGTCCATCACGAGGACTACGTGAATCAGCTGCTACGATACGGTAGAAAGGACGTCCCTTTTTACCCATTCTTTTTAAACGTAATTTTACCATTTTATTAACCTTCCTTTTCTTTAAGCTTGTATAGAATATCACGTCTATTTTAAAGTGTCAAGCATTTTTACTTAACACTTTTTATTGAACCAAAATAGATGATTCAAATGGAACTTCAGTATCTTGTTCCATACATATTAAATAACAATCTTTGCTTGAACAAGCTGGATCCATTTGAAATTGATAAACATAGGTTCCTTCATTAATATTAGAAACTCTTTCAAAATGAATCGTATAAATACCATCTTCACTTGTTAAAGTAACACGATCAGGATCAATTGGCATTCGATTAAAAACAACATAGTGTACTCCCTTAGCATTGATAGAATACAAACCAGCATCTTCTAAATCTGCATAAAAATCAAATTGATCTAAAATATTGGAATTTATTTGTCGTAACGATGTTTGATCCATTTGACAAGCAGATAAAAAGAGAGCACAAATCATGCAGCAAACGTAATGAATTATCTTTTTAAACATACTGAATCCTCCAAAGAGAAGTTCATTCTACTTTAGTAGTATTTTACCATTGAACTAATATATCAACAACAAAAAGGGATGCATAAGCATCCCGATTACTTTTTCTTCTTCTTTTTAGATTTCTTTTGTTTTTTGCTTCCTGTATGTTTGGACATACCTGGCATTCCAGCACCTCTTTGCATATTACTTAGAGCATTCATATTTGGTATCTTTCCACCATTCATGACTTTTGTAAGCATCTGCATTTGTTCCAATTGATTGATCAGACGATTCACATCCATCACCTTTACCCCGGCTCCCTTTGCAATACGATTTTTTCTTGATGCCTTTAAGCAGGATGGATTTTCTCGTTCAAAAGGTGTCATGGATAAAATAATGGCTTTATTTTTCTTCATAGAGTCATTGACTTGGTCATCATCAACTTTATTAACCATTTTACCCATTCCAGGAATCATCTTTAATAAATTTTGCATTGATCCCATTTTCTGGATCTGGCCAAACTGATCCAAAAGATCGTTAAATGTAAAGACACCCTGCTGCATACGCTTAGCAGTTTTTTGTTGAACTTCCATGTCCAATTTTTCCTGTGCTTGTTCAACAAGAGTAACGATATCTCCCATACCCAGAATTCGATCTGCCATACGATCTGGATGGAATTCTTCAAGGTCTTCTACCTTTTCACCACTGGAAACAAATAATACAGGAACATTGGTAATGCTGCGAACAGATAAAAGTCCACCACCACGCGCATCGCCATCCATCTTTGTTACGACTAATCCTGTAATAGATAAACGTTCATTGAACTCTTTGGCAACCGTAACGATATCCTGACCTGTCATGGCATCCACAGTCAATAAGATATCATCAGGTGTAACAAGTTCTTTCATTTCAGAAAGCTCGTTCATCAATTCATCATCAATATGCAAACGGCCTGCCGTATCAAAAATCACAAGATCTTTTTGTCGATCAGCTGCATAACGCATTGCCTCACGAGCAGTTTCAACTGCTGGAGTTTGAGCACCAAGTGTAAACACTTCAATATCAATACTTTTACCTAATGTCTGCAACTGTTCGATCGCTGCCGGTCTTACTACGTCACAAGCAACAAGCAAAACTCTTTTTGCCAGCTTCTGTTTACAGTATCGTGCAATCTTTGCAGATGCCGTTGTCTTACCTGTACCTTGAAGACCAACCATCATCAATGTTGTAATACCTTGTTTTTTAAAGTTGATCTTTGCGTCTTCTTCACCTAATAACGTTTGAATTTCATCGCGAACGATCTTAACGACCATCTGTCCAGGATTTAATGAAGCCATGACTTCCTGGCCTAATGCTTTTTCTTTTACATTCTCAACAAACTCTTTAACAACATTATAGTTAACATCTGCTTCCAAAAGTGACAAGCGCACTTCTTTCAGCATTTCATTCATATTTTTTTCAGTGAGTTTTCCCTGTCCGGAAATATTCTTTATCGCTTTATTCAAGCGTTCACTTAACGATTCAAATGCCATATATATTCTCCTTCAAACGCTACTAGTTTACCTAAAATTATGAAAAATTACAATCCTTGCACCAATGATATGCCCATCTTGGTTCTCCATTTTTTAAAATGATCGTACCGACATGTTTAAAACCATGTCGAGTCAATAAATTCTGCATAGGAATATTATCCTCATGCGTATCTATGCGCACATTATTATTGTATTTAAAGGCATAATTTAAGATTTCTTCTCCCATGTGTTTTTTTAATCCTCTGGTAGCAACCTTATGTAAAACAGCATATGGCTCATCATTTAGCCATTTACCATCATAAATAATCTTGTAACATGGATCAATTCCTTGATAATATACAAAGCTTGCCTGAATGATACCTTCACTTTCCAGAACATAGAAACGTTCTTGTCGCATTTCCTCTAAAAGTTCATCTTTTGATGGATGGCCTTCACGCCATTGATTTGGGTTTCCCACCTGTACCATGAACTTTCGCGCTCTTTGATAAATTTCTAGTAGCACAGGCATATCTTCCATCGTTGCTAATCGTACTTTCATTATTTATTCTCCAATTGTCTATTATAAGTCCATCCTAGTTTGATACACGCTATTGATAACCAAATACGATATGCGATATTCAAAATTGGATTGATCTTTTTCCAGTCGATATTAGCTGGAATATAAACAGGATTATCTTTCTTGGAATAAAAGAAAATCAGTGTATATAGTATTACCATATCGGAGTTATAATAATTCGAATCAAAAGAAAACTTTTCATTAGGATACAATTTATGTAAGTAAGCTTCCTGATATTCATATGCTTTGCGCATATCATATACTGTATCAAGATCCATTCGGTTTGTTAAAGAACCTTTTCTTTGAACATAGTGGTAATATCGATTTGGAATTGTACATACCTTATTCGCATTATGAAATGCCTTAAAAATCGTACGTGTATCCTCAAAACCTCTTGTACCAGAAGGAAAGCGTACATCGTTAAAACACTTCTTTGAAAATAATTTTGCCCAAGGATAATTATTGACTCCTTTGTTTGCTACCATATTGTGTAAAGCCTCTAAACTTGTCATATTTTTTTTAGGTGCAACTTTTCTAAATAATGGAAACAGACCAAAATCCATGACATATCCGCATGCAACGATGTCACAGTGTTCCTTTTGAACAACATCCATCATTTTTTCAATAGCTCTACGAGCTAGAAAATCATCACTATCGACAAACATCACATATTCACCGTTAGCTTTATCTAAAGCGCGATTTCGTGTTGTAGAAATCCCGGCATTTTCATAATCATATACACATATATTGTTAAAACGTTTTGCATACAACAAAGCGATATCTCTAGAGTTGTCTGTCGATCCATCATTGATGATAATGATTTCAATATCTTTATAAGTTTGCATAACCAATGAATCTAAACAACGTGCTAGATAACGCTCAACATTATATACGGGTACCAAAATACTGACTAAAGGCATTATATCCTCCTTATCTAGTAACCAAATGTAACAATTTCTTTATTAACATATCAAATAAAAATACAATAAGAATTAACCAAATCGTCCATGCCATAACACTAGCTAGATCTATATCCAATCTTGCCAACTGAATCTGACGACCAATGCCCGTTTGAACTTGTCCAAGTATTTCTGCCATAACGCCAACTTTGAAAGCCAAAGAGCTTGCACTGATCAAGCTAGATACAACAGCTGATTTCATTAATGGAATATAAATTCGTGTAACCGTCACATACATACTTTGCGGATAAATCATCAAAACATCATGCCACAGATTTTCCTGTTCTTTTAAAGACTCAAAGATATTTTGATAAATAATGGGAAACAACAATAAAAAGGAAACAATAAATACCATGGTTTCTCTAGAAAGCCAAAATAACAATAAGATCACATATGTCACGTTCGGAATTGAACGTAAGATCAATATCGTTTTTTCCAGTAAACTAGATATGAAATGATTCCTTAAAGAAATGATCGCAACAAGTACTGCAACTATAAACGAAACAACAACAGAAAGCACAGCACGAAATACGCTCATGAATACAGAACTATAAAAGTTGGTAGTAAATAAAAGTTTGATCATAATTTCTATCACCATAAATGGCGAAGGAAGTATATAAATATTGTTGATCAGAATCGATAAGATCAACCAGAAAACCAAAAGTCCTGCGATAAAATAAATCCAATGACGAACTTTCATGTCAGCCCCCTGTTATTGATTTTAGCATTTTTCCTACATAATACAAAATTTATTCAAGATTAAAGGTAGAATCCACATGATCTGTGACATATTCCCAGAATATTGTTTTGCCATCTACTTTTTCAGGATCAGCCTTTAACATATCATTAAATAAACGATTGGAAACAGAATATCTTTCAAGTTTCAAACAAGCTTTTAAGATGATGATCGCATTATAACCATCCGGCATCACATCATCATACATCCCGATTATGCTTTCATAATCTTCTAATTTATATAAAGCTTTTAACTTATGTGTAAGAAAATAAGATTGATACTCCAAAGGAATAGCATCAAATAAATCAACTACTATTTCATATCTTTTATGTTCTAGATGTACATCCAATAAGATCATCATATAAAAAATATATTCTGAATCACTCTCCGGTTCACCATGATTTACATCGTTTATCAAATAGTCTTGGTAATCATCTAAATCATGATCCAAGGCGAATTTTAATAGTAAAGTAAAAGCACCACAGTTATCATGCACATAAGGTTCCAAAAGGTACAAATATTGAAAATCCGAAATATTTAAATGCTTTAGTGCATCCGTATGAGCCAAAACAAAATCAAAAGGTTTGTCATCGTTTAATTCTGTATTTTCTATGATTTCATGAAACAATGTATTTGCCTTATCAAATTCATTGTTTTTTTCATATATAGTAGCAAGATTGTATTTAAGTGCATCGCTGTTGATCTCTTTTAATGCCTCTAAAATATATGGTAAAGCCTCATCAAGTCGTTGATTGGAAAACAAATAATCTGCTTTGATTCGACTTAAAAAAGCTTTTGAAATCATGTTGGTTCTTTGAACAATCTGATCCGCCTCATCAAAATAATTCGCAAAAATTAATTCCTGGCAAATAGGCTCTATCAAATAATCAATATCTAAAAGCTTTTCAAAATAATCCATAGCTCGCGATACTTTACCGATACATAAATAAGAAACAGCACAGTTATATAAGACTTCCGGAGTTTCATTTTCCAATAATACGTCTTCAAAATAAGAAATCGCATGAGCATAATCCTGTAAATGGAAATAAGAAAGACCAATCATATAAATTGTATGCATTAAATTCGGATCATCTTGTTCTAAATGACATTGTTTAAAATTCTGGATTGCACTTTCAAAGTCCTGTAAACCAAAATACGCATCACCTAGACGTTCATAAACAATATCATTTTCTATACCATCTTCAAGAGCATCGTTCATTAACTCAATGACGTAGTCATACTCCTCATTAGCCAATAAAACATCACTTGAAGCCATATAATAAAACTCATCTTTACCATATTGAAAACAATACTCTTTAATGCTTTGCCCAGCATTTTCTAAGTCATCATTTTCTATTTGTTCAATAATCAGATCTTGCATTTTTTCCTGCATCATTGATTCTCCAATCTATTCAAATTTGTCTTTCAAAAAATAGTATATCAAACGAAAGATACAAAAAAAAGGCATAAAAAAAGGACCCGGCGGCAAGCTATCTTCGCAGGGGCAGGCCC
>CAMJQJ010000021.1 GCA_946408025.1 uncultured Faecalitalea sp. | reverse complement strand
ACCACCGAGATCTACACTCTTTCCCTACACGACGCTCTTCCGATCTCATTTATGGGAGCAACGACAGATTTGGTTACAAGTGCTACACCAACAACAGTAATAGCATCTACATATAACTGGTTACCAGCTACAAGTTCTGTTTTAGATACTTTCTTAGAACAGTTTGGAGGATTCATGGGCTTAGCTCTTGGAACATATCCTGGTGCTATTGGTGAAACATTCTCTATTGCGATTATCTTGGTTGGTATTTATCTTGCATTCCGTCAAGTGATTGACTGGCGTGTTCCAGTTACATATCTTGGAGGTATCTTTGTCTTAACTGCAATCGTTGCTCTGTTAACTGGAATCGAATCTTATCATGGTATACCTGGATTTATCTGGTATCCAATGTTACATCTATTAACAGGTGGTGTGATTTTTGGTGGAGTATTCATGTTAACAGATCCAGTAACAAGTCCAACTAGTGCTGGTGGAAGAGTAATCTTTGCTTTAGGAGCAGCTGTACTAACGGTATTGATTCGTTTAAAAGCTAATCTTCCAGAAGGTTGTCTATATTCAATTTTATTGATGAATTTATTTACACCAATGATTGAAAATGCTTTGGATGGAAAACAGTTAGAAATCAAAAAGAAAGTATGGACTGGTTTTATTTGTATAGCGATCGTTGGATTAGGTGTTTCATTCTATGCAGCTAGTTCAATTGAACCAGTAACAAAAATTGAAAGTGAAGCAACTTCAATGCTTGCAGAAAACGTGCCGGTTGAACACGTTCAAGAGGAGGTTTCTCTATGAACAAGATCTTAAAACTAGGTGTCTTTCTAGCTGTTGTATCAGCTATTGCAGGTGGGGCTTTAGCATTTGCAAATGAAATGACAGCTCCTGTAATTGCTGCAAACAATGAAAAAACCGAAAAAGCGGCTTTATTGCAGATGTATCCAGATGCTTCTGAATCTGACTTTGAAGAAGTAGAATTAAAGTCAGAATCTACAACGGTTCAAAAAGTTTATAAATACAAAGATTTATTTATCTTTAATATGAAGGTTAGCGGTTATAAAGATGGAACAACATTCCTTGTTTCTATTAACGGTGATGATAAGATCATCGATAACTTTTTAGCCATGAGCAACGGGGATACAAAAGGATTAGGTTCTAAAGTCTTGGAAGATGATTTTAGAAACAGTCTATTACAAAAGAGTTCAGAAGAAGAACTAGATACGATTTCTGGAGCAACTGTTTCTTCGCAGCCGGTTGTCGATGCAATCAACGAGGCATCAACATATGTTGATGAACTTAAGTAAGGAGGGGCTTGATTATGAATAGGTTTCAGAATTTTAAAAACGGCTTATTAAAAGATAATCCAGTATTTTCTCTTTATCTTGGTATTTGTTCGACTTTAGCTATTACGACAAGTGTAAATAATGGGTTGGGCATGGGTGTTGCCGTAATCTGTGTATTGATCATGTCCAATGTGATCATTTCATTAGTTAGAAATATTACACCTGAAGAGATCCGTATCCCAGTTTATATCGTTATTATTGCAACTCTTGTTAAGATCATCCAAATGTTAATCGAAGCTTATGCACCAGCCCTTAATACGAGCTTAGGTGTGTTTATCCCTTTGATTGTTGTAAACTGTATCATCTTAGGCCGTGCGGAAGCATTCGCTAGCAAACACGGTGTTTTAGATTCAGCATTGGATGGTTTAGGAATGGGTCTAGGATATACTTTAGCTGTTACAGTTATGTCTTTGATTCGTGAAGTATTATCAACAGGTATGATCAATTTAGTAAATCCTTTTGATGAAACACAGATATTATTAAATATTCGCATCATTCCGGATGATTATGTAATCAGTATGTTTAGTTCACCTGTAGGAGCTTTCGTTACTTTTGCGATATTGGCAGCCCTTGTAAGTGTTTATAAAAATCATGCTGATCAAAAAGCGGCAGCTAAGGAGGTAAAGTAGTATGGGTGAGTTAGTTACTTTATTGGTTACCAGTGTTTTGATCAATAACGTTATCTTAAATCAGTTCTTAGGAATGTGTCCTTTCATGGGCGTTTCTAAGAAACGCAGCTCAGCAATTGGTATGGGTGTTGCGGTCATGTTCGTTATTGTTGTGGCTGCAATTGTAACTTATGGTTTGTATTATCTTGCATTGGTACCATTAGGATTAGAATTCATGGATTTGATTACGTTCATTCTAGTTATCGCATCTTTGGTACAATTAACTGAAATGTTTATCAAAAAAACAAGTCCATCTTTGTATAAATCACTTGGTGTTTATCTACCTCTAATTACTACAAACTGTGTTGTATTAAATGTATGTTTGGTTAATATTTCCAATCACTATGATTTTGCACAAATGCTTGTATATTCATTTGGGACACCATTAGGTTTTGCTTTGGTATTATATATTTTCTCTACGATTCGTGAACGTTTAGATCTTTGTGATGTACCTAAATCATTTATTGGTAACCCAATCGCATTGATCGTTGCAGCTATTATGTCTATGGCGTTTAGTGGATTGGCAGGAATCGTTTAATGAAAATTGTTTTAGCAATCTTATTTTTTGCCCTTTTAGTGACAATTTATATCGCGCTTTATTTAATGAACAAAAAAACCCCACTTCCAGAGGGGTGTGAAAATTTAAAAGCCGACTGTGAAGGCTGTAAGGATTATGCTTGTACGAATAATCCAGCGCATAATTCTAGAAAGGATTAAGCTTTATGTTGTATGCAATTTTAATGATGTTGGTTTTGGGGGCAGTCTTGGGCTTAGGCTTGGGAGTTGCTGATAAGTATTTAAAAGTAGAAACTGATGAGCGTGTTGAATCTGTAACTGGAATGTTACCTGGTTATAACTGTGGTGGTTGCGGATATCCAGGTTGTTCAGGTATGGCTGAAGCTTTAGTTTCTGGTGAAATGGATCATATTGCCTGTAAACCTTGTAAAGATGATAAGAAAAAGGAAATCATCGATTATCTTGCAAGTACGCCTGGTCCAGATGGAAATACGATAAAAATCAAGGGATAGCTTAGCTATCCCTTTTTTGCATATGTATGGATCCATTCTTCAATCTGTCTAGGATCTGGATCGATATAAATAGTTTTATAAGATTTCATTGTCACAAAACCAATTTTAGAGCCAGGTACTTTTTTGATCTGAGAAATAGGGCAGTAATCAACAGGAACACTGCTTGATTCTTTTCCTTTTGAATAATAAGCAGCCAAATTTGCACACATACGTATCAATTCTTCATTTAATTCCTCTGTTTTTATCAATACATGACTTCCATGGTAATCTTTGACATGAAACCACATATCTTGTTTACGGGAAAGATGATGCGTAATGTAATTGTTTTGAATGTTATTTTTACCAACATAAATTTCTGCATTCGGCAATATAAGCTTTATAATATTTGGTTCTTTTTTCTTCTTTTGTCTTTGATTGATCTTCTTTGGCATCAACACTCGTTGTTTGATGAGTTCTTCACGAATTTCAAGAGCATCTTCTACAGAGCAAAATTTCAATTGTTGCTGTAACTGTTCAAAGTATTCAATTTCTTTTCTACACAGTGCAATTTGTTCTTGTAGAATGATTTCTCCACGTTTTAGTTTATGATATTTTTGATAAAATTTATTGGCGTTATCTTTGATATCAAAGCGCATATCAATTGGAATTTCTATCGTTTTACCTGTTTCAAAGCTCTCCAGATGTACGATTTTTTCTTTTTTTATTTGCGATTGATACGCAAAAAGCAGATCTCCATACTCCTTGTATTTCATATAATCTTGAGATTCATGAAGGCTTTCTTCCAATTTTGGAAATTTTTTCTTTAATTTTGCGAGTTCTTTATCCACTGTTTTAAAAACATCACCACATTGTTCTTTGATTCTTTGTTTCTGTTCTTTTTCGATATATAAATGGTTAAGTCCATCCATAAAATCATAAACTTTAGGTGTTTTCTCTAAATATTTTAATTCAATACAATGAAAATCTTTATCATAAACATAAAGTTGATTGGATTGAAATATTTCTTCTAGAATATCTTCAAACTTCTCATCTTTGTGTAAACGATAGATAAACTCCTTTGATAACAAAGGAGAAAACCCATATACCTGATCTACAAGACTTTGATCTAGATCTAGTGATTGAATATGTCTAGGATCTTGTTTAAGAGGTTGTGGTGGTAAGGTATATTTTGCTCCAGGATGAACTAAGCGTTTTGAATTTTCAAACACAGGAATGCGCTTTAAAGCATCAATAATGATGTCTTTTTCATTAACTAAAACCAAATTGGCGTATTTTCCCATTAATTCTGCATACAGCTTTAGATGAGATATATCTTGAAATTCGTTTCTTGCTTCGATATCAAAACGAACAATGCGATCAAATCCAATTTGTTCAATATTTGTAATAATAGCTTGTGAACACTGTTTGCGAAGCACCATAACAAAATTAGAAGGGCTTGGTTGTGTATTTCGTAAACTTTTAGAGATGTAGACACGACTAGTATTGGAATGGACATTGATAACTAGGCGTTGAGTCTTTGCTTTTCGTGGATGAATATGAAAGAGTATTTCTTCATCCGATATGTTTTGCATTTTCCCAATTTTACAAGGTGTTAATTGGTTGAGTTTATTTGTTAAAGTATGTAAAAGTAATCCATCGATTGCCATAAAATCTCTCCTTTATAGTCCAATTGTATCATAAAGTCTTTGACAGTCGAAGTTATGACTTGTACAATGTATAAAAAGGAGAGTTTATGAAAAAAGGGTTATTGATTATTCTCAGTGGTCCAAGTGGAGTAGGAAAGGGTACCGTTCGTCGTTATTTTGAAAATGATGAGCGTTTAAACCTTGCCTATTCAACATCTATGACAACACGTGAACCACGAAATGGAGAAATTGACGGGAAAGATTATTTCTTTACTTCAAGACAAGATTTCGAAAACGCAATTAATAATGGTGAATTATTGGAGTATGCAGAATTTGTTGGAAACTACTATGGAACACCATTAAAAGAAGTTGAAAAATTAAGAAATGAAGGCAAAAACGTTATTCTTGAAATCGAAGTTCAGGGAGCAACGCAAGTTCAGGAAAAATGTCCAGATGCCTTAAGCATTTTTATCATACCTCCATCAATGGAAGAACTGGAAAAACGGATTCGTGGAAGAAAAACGGAAGCCGAGGAAATCGTTCAACAACGTTTAGCCAAAGCGTCCCAGGAAATGAAGATGATTCCTCAATATAAGTATATTGTGTGCAATGATGATCCTAAGCTTGCTGCAGAATTGATTACTACGATTATCTTAAGACATATTGAATTAGAAGAAAATAAATAGGCTGAATTATCAGCCTTTTTTTCTAGGCAAATCATTCGCTTTTTTATGAATCTGTGTTCATAATAAAAGTAGGAGGTAATACGTATGACAAAAAAAGTATGTATCATAACAGGCGGTACGCGAGGTATCGGATTTGCAAGTGTGAAAGCCTTCCTAAAAGAAGGTTATCAAGTTATATTTTATGGTTCAAAAGAAGAAACTGTTACAAATGCTTTAAAAATATTGAATCACGATAATGTAGAAGGAAGATGGATCAATTTAAATGATGAGAAGCTAGTAAATGAGGATTTTGTGCAAATTAAAGAAAAATATGGAACGATCGATGTGCTAATCAACAATGCTGGTCTTTCGGATTCTGCGCCATTTTTAGATTATGATGTAGATCGTTTTGATAAAATCATGAATCTAAATCTGCGAGCAGTCTATATTACGACACATGCGGCTGCAAATATCATGAAAGAACAAAATCATGGCGTTATTCTAAACACAAGTTCTATGGTGTCTTTATATGGGCAATCAGCCGGTGTAGCATATCCTGTAAGTAAATTTGCAATTAATGGCTTAACTAAATCATTAGCTAGAGAACTTGGAAAATATGGTATTCGTGTTAATGCAGTAGCTCCAGGAATTATCAACACAGATATGGTAAAACAGCTTCCTAAAGAGATGATCGAACCTATGATCAATGCAATTCCATTAAAGCGAATAGGTGAACCAGAAGATATTGCATCTGCTTTTGTTTTCCTTGCTAGTGACAATGCAAGTTATATCACAGGCACTATTTTATCCGTTGATGGAGCGATGATGTCTTAATTGGTTTTGAATCTGTCTTAGTTGGTACTTGATTTGCCTTTTGTTAGAAATTTTATATAATGAAAGCACTTACGAAGGGAGTGGTCATAATGAAAAATGTTCAAACTGTTTCAACAAGATTCCACTCTTTTCTACATTTATAACTGGGGTACGTTTGTGTGTTCCAGTTTTTATATTTTTGATCGTCACAAAGAACGGAGGAGATTAAAATGGATCAAAATTTCAACAAGGTTTTCTGGGATGCTTGTGCAAATGGTGATTTTGCGATGGCAGCAAGTCAAATTAAGGCAGGAGCCGATATAAACTATCAAAATGGAGATGGACGTACAGCTTTGATGCGTGCATCAAAAAGGGACAGAAAAGATGTAGTACAGCTGTTGATCGATAATGGAGCCGATGTTAATTTAGTGGATAATAAGGGTAAAACGGCTTTAATGGCAGCTGCTAAAAAAGGAAATAAAACAATTTGTAAAGCACTACTAGATGCAGGAGCTGATGTAAATGCAAAAGATGATCGAGGACGTACTGCTTTGATGCGAGCTGCTTTATTAGGACAGGATCGTTGTGTTGAAGTCTTACTTGATGGTGGAGCAGATATCAATGCACAGGATGAAGTTGGACGTACAGCTTTGATGGAAGCTTGTATTGCCTTTAAACGTGATACTGTTTCTATGTTGTTGGAAAGAAATGCAAATGTAAATTTATTCGATAATAATGGATGTACAGCTTTGATGCGTGCTGCCTATGGAGGATATCCAAGCCTTGTTGAAAAACTTTTATCTTATGGTGCTGATAAAGACATGGAAGATAAGCAAGGAAACGTCGCACTTGATTACGTGCGTGAACATTGCCGAGCTCAATTAGAGCCAATCTTACGTTAAGGAGGTTTTTCCATGAGAGACTATTTAAGTAGTGAAGTACGTAACGTTTGTGTCATTGGACACAGTGGTGCGGGAAAAACTTCTGTATTGGAATCTATGTTATATTATACGAAAGCGACAGATCGATTTGGTAAGACTTCAGAAGGAAGTTCAATGATTGACTTTGATGCTGAAGAAATTCGCCGTGGTATTAGTGTCTACACTTCTATCGTTCCAATCGAATGGGAAAACTGTAAAATCAATTTTATTGATACACCTGGTTATCTTGACTTTGTTGGAGAGAAACAAGCTGGATTTGCTGTAGGTGATAGCTGTTTGATCGTAGCAAACGCAAAAGATGTATTAGAATCAGGAACTCGACTTGCTTATAAACAAGCAGTTTCGGCTAAAAAACCTACGATTTTCTTTATTAATAAACTTGATGAAGAAAACACAAGTTTCCAGGAAGCTTATGATAAGCTTCATGAAGCTTTTGGCAAGAGCATCATTCCATTTGAAGTACCAATCGTAGAAAATGGGGAGTGCGTTGGTTCTGTTAATATCATTCGTAATAAAGCATGGTATTATAAAGGACCTAAGGCTGATGGTGATAAACCACATCCAGTACCAGAAGACATGCAGGAAGAAGTAAACCTATATAAAGATCAAATTGCTGAAGCAGTAGCTATGGGTGATGATGATCTTATGGAAAAATTCTTCTCTGGAGAAGAATTCACCGATGCAGAATTAACTCGTGGCGTTCGTATTGGGGTTCGCAATGGTGAAATTTGCCCAGTATATTCTGGAAGTGCAACACAGTCAATTGGTATTCAACGTTTAATGGATCTAATTGTTACATATTTCCCAACATACTCTGAAAAAGGTATGTACACAGCTACTTCACCAAATGATGTAAAAGTGGAATTGATGACAAGTGAAAAAGAAGTTTTAACTGCACAAGTCTTCAAAACAATCATTGACCCATTTGTAGGAAGAATCTCATATGTTAAAATTTTAAGTGGTGTCCTATCAAGTGATTCAGTGGTTTCAAATGCAAATAATGGAAAACCAGAAAAAGTAGGGACTATCTTTATCATCAAAGGAAAACATCAAACGGCTGCTGGTAAATTATTTACAGGCGATATCGGGGCAATTCAAAAGCTTCAATATACAAAGACTAATGATACACTTTGTGAAAAAGGAAAACTTGTTATGGCGGATCCAATTGTATTTGATGAGCCAATGTATGGACAGGCTGTTTTACCTAAATCAAAGAATGATGAAGATAAACTTTCAAACGGTCTAGCAAGGCTGCAGGAAGAAGATCCTACTTTCAAAGTAATAAACAACGCAGAAACAAAAGAGACTGTCATTTATGGTATTGGTGACCAGCATCTTGATATCATCGTTAACAAATTAAAAAACAAATATAAAACAGAAGTTACTTTATCTGATCCAAAAGTAATGTATCGTGAAACAATCACAAAAACAGCTATTGGTGAAGGCCGTCATAAAAAGCAATCAGGTGGTCATGGCCAGTTTGGTCATGTATTTGTTGAATTTGCGCCAAATCCAGATGAAGAAGAAATGGTATTCGCTGAGAAAGTATTTGGTGGTGCTGTTCCAAAACAATATTTCCCAGCTGTTGAAAATGGTCTTCGTGAATGTTGTAATGAAGGTACTTTAGCTGGATATAAGATGGTTAACGTTAAAACAACATTGTTAGATGGAAAATACCATGATGTAGATTCTAGTGAAATGGCGTTTAAATTAGCGGCTCGTTTGGCATTTAAGGATGCTATGACGAAAGTGAAACCAATCTTGTTAGAGCCTATCATGAATGTAACAATTAAAGTACCAGATGAATATACAGGAACAGTCATTGGGGATTTAAATAAACGTCGTGGAGCTATCATGGGAATGACACCGGATGAAGGAGATCAGATCATAGAAGCACAGGTCCCTATGTCACAAATGGCAAAATATTCAGTTGAATTAAGAAGTATGACTCAAGGTCTTGGAACTTATAATATGAGCATGGATCGCTACGATCCAGTACCAGAACCATTCGCTTCTAGAATTATTCAGGAACACAATAAGAATTAAGTAAGAAAGGCATCAGTTTTGATGCCTTTTGCTTTGGAAAAAACATTTTTTAGATTATAATAGTTTTCGTTTGGAGGATTTGATATGGAGTTGTTTAAGCATTTTTTACAGTATTATAAACCTTATAAAACCGTGTTTTTTCTAGATTTGTTATGTGCTTCGATTATTTCGGTCGTAGATCTTGCATTTCCTTTGATCTTGAATTTTTGTACAGACAATTTGTTTACACAAAGTCATTCGAAAATTCTTTCAACTCTTGGTATATTGGCAATTGCCTTACTGGCATTATATCTTTTACGCTCTGTTTGTCGTTATTATGTTTCAGCGCAGGGGCACATCATGGGAGCAAACATGGAAAAAGACATGAGAAAAGATTTATTTGACCAATATCAAAGATTATCCTTTTCTTATTATGATCGTCATAATACGGGTGTAATGATGTCGAGGGTCGTATCAGATTTGTTTGATATCAGTGAGTTTGCACATCATGGACCTGAAAATCTATTTATCTCTCTTGTGAAGATTTTTGGTTCCTTTATCATTCTTTATGTTGTTTATTGGCCATTGGCACTTCTATTGTCGATTGTAACATTAATTATGTTAGTTTTCAGCTACCGACAAAATAAAAGTATGCAGAAGGTTTTTATGGATAATCGAAGAAAGATCGGTGATGTAAATGCTCGCTTACAAGATTCATTATCAGGTATTCGTGTTGTTCAATCTTTTACCAATGAAAATCTTGAAAAAGAGAAGTTTGCACAGTCCAATGACGCTTTTTTATCTTCAAAAAAAAGCAATTATTATGTAATGGGTACCTATCATTCTACAAATAATTTCTTCCAAGGACTACTATATATAACTGTGATTATTGGTGGTGGATATTTCATTGCAACTAGTAATCTGAGTCCGATTACTTTAGCTACATTTGCTCTTTACATCAATATCTTTATTGCACCGATTGAAGTGTTGATAGAATTTACGGAAATGTTCCAAAAAGGATTATCTGGCTTTAAACGCTTTGAAGAGGTAATGAAAGAAGTACCGGATATTCAAGATAAAAAAGGAGCTAGAGAATTACATGATGTCAAAGGGGATATTTCTTTTGATCATGTAAGTTTTTCTTACAATCAAGATGAAAATGTCTTAAATGATGTAAATCTTTCGATACCTGCTGGCAAGAAGGTAGCTCTAGTTGGACCAAGTGGTTCTGGAAAGACCACGCTATGTTCGTTGGTCTCTCGATTCTATGATGTTAAAGGTGGAAAGATTACCTTAGATGGTGTTGATATTCGAGAATATAAAGTTAAATCTTTGCGTCAATGTATTGGACTGGTTCAACAGGATGTTTATCTATTTACTGGAACCATTGAAGAAAATATTGCCTATGGCAAATTGAATGCAACACATGAAGAAATTGTCGAAGCTGCCAAAAAAGCAAATATCCACGATTTCATCATGTCCCTGCCAGAAGGGTATGAAACCTTTGTAGGGGAAAGAGGAACACGTCTATCGGGTGGACAGAAACAAAGAATTTCAATTGCACGAGTTTTCTTAAAAGATCCAAAGATCTTGATTTTGGATGAGGCTACAAGTGCTTTGGATAACGAGAGTGAACGTATCATCCAAAAAAGTCTGGAAGAATTGTCTAAAAATCGAACTTGTATCACAATTGCTCATCGTCTTTCTACAATTCGAAATTCTAATGAAATTGTAGTATTAGATTCAAATGGTCTTCACGAAAGAGGTACACATGATGAATTGATGAAATTAAATGGTACATATGCACGTTATTATCAATTACAATTCGAAGGTCTGCATTGATATGCAGACTTTTTTGTACTATAATCGTTACGATGCTTGAGTAGATACAGAACGAAAGTCTGTAATCGAAGTTAGTGAGCATTCAGTCTTTGTTTTATACATCGTATTCGTTTAAGAAACGAGAGTAGGAGGAAAATTGAATATGTCTAAAACAACCAATCAGATTCGAAATCTAACGATGATGGCTTTGTTTATCGCAATTGAGATCATCTTGTTAGTGACGCCTTTCGGGTATTTGCGTATTGGCCCATTGAGTGCAACTTTGATGCATGTTCCGGTCATTGTCTGTGCTTGTATTATGTCAACAAAATTTGGTGCTTTTTTAGGGCTTGTATTTGGTATCACAAGTGTTATTAATGCAACGATGGCGCCAACGATTACAAGTTTTGCATTTAGCCCATTTATTGAAATCGGCGGATTTCAAGGTGGTTTTCAAAGTTTGATTATCGCTATAGTCCCAAGAGTCTTATTAGGTATCATCGCTGGGTGTTTGTATCGTTTTTTGTTAAAGAAAAACTTTACTAAAACTAAAAGTGCAGCTCTCAGTGCAGGTATAGCTACATGTTTGCACACAATTATGGTCTTGGGCTTGATTATACTTTTCTATGCGACTCCATATGCAGAAGCTATCGGTATAGCTAGTTCTGCGTTGATGGCTTATATGGGAACTGTATTGTTAACGAATATGATTCCAGAAATTATAGTAGCAGTGTTGGTTAATATCGCACTAGTTAAAGCATTGACTCCAGTTTTAAACAAATAATGAAAGGTCAAATGATCTTTCATTTTTTTATACCATTTTAATTTCTTTTTAGGTAGAATGGATAAAAGAGGTGGATATATGAAGAATTTTAATTTTTTTAAAAAGAATGGTTACAGTACAAATACACAAACATTTCATTATGAAAAGAAAAATGTGATTAAGTGCATCTTCTTCTGGATTTTTCTTGTTGTGATTGTGTGGTATATCATGACACCGGCTATCGCAATCAATGATCCTGGTCTGATTTTTTGGTCTATTGCGATCATCGTTTTGTTAAAGATGATATCTATTATGTTTTGTAATAAAAACGAACTATTTTCTTTAAATGAAATCTTGTTGAAAGGGTATGCACAAACATCGCTTTTTTCTAAGTTTTTGTTTTATCTTTCAAATCTTTTAGCTATAGCAACAGTTGTTTGGATCTTTGTTTCGCCAATTGTGTTTAGTCCAGTGTTTAATGCTCAATCATATGCAAACCGAATTGAAATTGAAAATGTAGATTTTTCAACAATTAATGAAGTGGATTTCACTAAGACACCTATTATTGATAGAGAATCGACAATTGTATTAGGTGATAGGGTCATGGGAGAAATGCCTGAACTTGTTTCACAATTTGAAGTGAGTACCGAATATACACAGATATCTTACAAAGATAGTGTATATCGTGTTACTCCTTTAGAATATGCAGATTTTATCAAATATTTTGGAAATCGAAACGAAGGAATCCCTGCATATATTTTAGTTAATTCGGTAACAGGCGAAGCTGAATTAATAAAATTAAAAGATTTAGGTTTAGACGGTATGAAATACGTTCCTTCAGGATACTTTAATGAAAACTTGCATAGACAATTACAAATGCAGTATCCTAACTTGATTTTTGGATCTCCTTCATTTGAAATTGATGATGAAGGGCATCCATGGTATGTTTGTACTACGTATTCATATACAGGATATCAAACACGACAAAAGGTTAGCGGTGTTGTTTTATTTGATCCAATTACTGCGAATTCAATAAAATACGATAATGTTCTAGATGCACCAAAATGGGTGGACCGCATTTATCCGGAAAATCTAGTTATGGAAGAAGTTGATAATAATGGATCTTTACAGTCTGGATTTATCAATTCGATTTTTGGACAAAAAAATGTTACGGTTACCAGTGATGGTTATAATTATCTAGAACAAGATGGCGATATCTATATCTACTCAGGTATCACATCTGCCAATGAAGATGCTTCCAATTTAGGGTTCGTATTAATTAATTTAAGAACGCATGATGCGATGAAAATTTCCAGTGCAGGAGCTAATGAATCCAGTGCTATGAACTCTGCAGAAGGGGAAGTACGTAATTATGGCTATACTTCAACATTCCCGCTATTAGTCAATGTAAATGGTGATCCTGTATATATGATGGCTTTAAAAGATGATAATGGGCTGATCAAGATGTATGCCATGGTAGATGCAACGGACTACCAAAAAGTTGCCACGATCGAATCAGACGAAGGCTTTGAAACCTTGAAGAAAAAATTTATTTCCACCTCTGGAGGTTCAGGTACTGCACAAGATTTAAAAGAGAAGGATATCATCATAGCCAGTGTACAGATACTGGATGTAGATGGAACAAGCAAATGCTTTATTACGGATACAGAAAATAAGAAGTATAAATGTACATTAACTTCTAAAAATGAAGATGTTCTGGCTTTTTTGAAGACTGGAGATACAATTTCTATAACATATGAAGAATTAGAAGATGTAAGTGTTATCGATACAGTTGAGTAGTGTGATTTTTGTTGATTTGATCTCTGTTTTAAACTTTCGTTTTTGTTGATATCAATATCAAAAAGTGTTAAAATTCAAATGATTGAAAGCGTATTAACTACGCATATAGTTTTAGGAGGAATATATCATGTTAAAAGGTATTGCGGCAAGTGCTGGTGTTTCAGTAGCAAAAGTTTATAAACTGGAAACTCCAACTGTTGTCATTGAAAAGAAATCCGGTGTACCTACTGAAGAAATTGGAAAATTCGATGCAGCATTAGCTAAAACAGTTAAAGACATCGAAGGTGTAAAAGAAAGAGCGGCAAAACGTTTAAAAGAAGAAGAACTTGCAGTTTTTGATGCTCATTTAATGATGGCAAATGACCCTGAACTTGCAAGCCAGATCAAAGCAATGATCGAATCAGAATCTTGCAATGCTGAATATGCAACAGATACTGTAGCAAATTCTATGGTTGCAATGTTCGAAAGTATGGATAATGACTATTTCCGTGAGAGAGCTGCCGATATAAAGGACGTTACTTTCCGTTTAAAATGTAATCTTTTAGGATTAACAATTCCTGATTTAACAGCAATTAACGAAGATTCTATCATCGTTGCTCACGATCTTACTCCAAGTGATACAGCACAGTTAAATGAATATGTAAAAGGTTTTGCAACTGAAATTGGTGGAAAAACAAGTCATTCAGCTATCATGGCAAACAGTCTTGAGATTCCTGCTGTTGTAGGATGTCCAGGAGTTGTTGAGGCATGTAAGACTGGTGATGTGATGGCTCTAGATGCATTATCTGGTGAAGTAGTTATTAATCCAGATGAAGAAACTGTAAAAGCTTATCAGGCAAAAGCAGAAGCTTACGCAAAAGAAAAAGAAGAATTAAAAGTATTAGTTAATGAAAAATCAGTTACAAAAGATGGACATGAAGTTGAATTAGCTGGAAACATTGGTGGATTCAAAGATGTTGAAGGCGTGTTGAAAAATGGTGGAGAAGGTGTTGGATTATTCCGTACAGAATTCTTATATATGGATTCTGATCACTTCCCAACAGAAGATGAACAATTTGAAGCTTATAAGCAAGTTCTCGAAGGAATGAAAGGTAAAAAAGTTGTTGTAAGAACATTGGATATTGGTGGAGACAAACATCTTGATTACTACGAATTCCCTAAAGAAATGAACCCATTCTTAGGATATCGTGCTATTCGTTTATGCCTTAAAGAAACAGATATTTTCCGTACTCAGTTACGTGCACTATGCCGCGCCTCTGTTTATGGTAAACTTTGCATCATGTTCCCAATGATTGCGACTGTTAAAGAGTTCTGTGATGCAAAAGCTATCTATGAAGAAGTTAAAGCAGAGTTGATTGCAGAAGGTGTAGCTGTAGCCGATAATATTGAAGTAGGTATGATGGTTGAAATTCCTGCTGCAGCTGTACTTGCTGATCAGTTTGCTAAATACGCAGACTTCTTCTCAATTGGAACAAATGACTTGATCCAGTATTCTATGGCTGCTGACAGAATGAGTGAGCATGTATCTTACTTGTATCAGCCATACAATCCAAGTGTATTACGCTTGATTGCCAACACAATCAAAGGAGCTCATTCTCAAGGAAAATGGGCAGGAATGTGTGGAGCTATGGCCGGAGAGCCAAATGCAGTACCAATTCTCTTAGGTCTTGGTCTTGATGAATTCTCTATGAGTGCTACACAGATTTTGAAAGCTCGTAAGGTTGTTAAATCATTAAGTTATGCTGAAATGCAGGAACTTGCTCAAGAATGTTTGAATAAAGAAACAATGGAAGAAGTTCTTGAATACGTTACTTCAAAAGTTGGTGAATAAAGTTTAATAAGCTGGGTCCTATTTAGGACCCTCCTTTTTTTTGAATGTTAAGGAGTTTTTATGAAGTTGATCTTAAAATATCTAAAAAAGTATAAATTACTTTTCTTGATCGATGCTATTTCTGTATTTGGATTTGCTTTGGTGGAGCTTGGTATTCCTACATTAATTTCAAGAATGATCAATCAAGGTGTAAACACAAAGGATACCTCTTTTTTATGGTCAAATTGGGTGTTGATGTCGATTATTTCTATAGTTGGTGTTTGTGGAACTGTCATATTGGGATATTGTTCGACAAGAATATCAACCAATGTTACAAGGGATATACGCAATGATGTTTTTGAGCATGCGATGACTTTTTCAAGTGCAGAAATAGACAAATTCGGTGTATCTAGTATGATTACACGTACAAATAATGATGCTTATCAGATCATGTTGTTTTTAAATGTTATTTTAAGAATGGCGTTGATGACTCCGGTTATGATGATCGTATCTATCATGTTGATCGTTCGTATATCGCTGCCGCTTTCATATATTGTTTTGTTAACGATTCCTTTTATATTGATTGGTGTTTTTTTTGTTGCTAAAGTGAGTGAACCAATCAGTGAAAATCAACAAAGCTCAATCGATCGAATTAATAAAATTTTGCGTGAACATATTACTGGTATTCGTGTTATCCGCTCTTTTAATAAAGAGAAAGATGAAGAAGAGCGATTTGCTAAGGAGAATCGATACTATCAAAAAGAAAGTTCAAAATTGTTTAAGTTAATGTCTTGTACAGAACCTACTTTCTTTTTGTTGATGAATATTGCGGTCATTACTGTATATTTTGTTTCTTGTTCTTTGTTAAGCGCACAAACCATATCAATTGGTGATTTGATTGCGTTTGTGGAATATATATTCCATGTCATGATGAGTGTATTGTTATTCTGTATGGTTTTTATGATGTATCCACGTGCCAATGTGTCGGCTAAACGAATTCAAGCGGTGTTAGAAACTAACTCATCAATTATAGAAAAAGTAAACGCTAGCGTATGTGAATCAATTGAGACTTTAACTTTTGATCGGGTTTGTTTTTCATATCCGGATGGAGACGAAGCAGTTTTAAGCGATATTTCCTTTACTTGTAAAAAAGGGGAAAAAATTGCGGTCATAGGAAGTACAGGTTCGGGTAAATCTTCTCTGGTTAAATTGATGACACGATTATATGATGCTACAAAAGGACAGGTGTTAATCAATGGACTGGATATCAAGGATTATCAATTAGATTCTTTACGTCATCAAATTGGATACGTAGCTCAGAAAGCTCATTTATTTAAGGGAAGCATAAAACAAAACATCGCGTTTGGAAAACCCGATGCAACAATGGAAGAAATTGAAGAGGCTGCAAAAATTGCACAAGCTAAAGAGTTTATTGAAATTCGAAATAATCAATATGAAGATGAAATTAGTGAAGATGGAACCAATGTGTCTGGAGGACAAAAACAACGTTTATCGATTGCACGAGCTATTATCATGAATCCATCTTTATATATCTATGATGACTCCTTTAGTGCTCTTGATTTTAAAACAGATTCAACATTACGTGAGGCCTTAAAACCAAAAGTAAAAGATGCAATATTTTTTGTTGTTGCTCAGCGTATATCTACGATCATGGATGCAGATATGATCCTTGTGTTAAATGATGGTAAGTTAGTAGGAAAAGGAACTCATAAAGAACTGATGAATACTTGCAAGATTTATCAAGAGATTGCTCTTTCTCAGCTTTCAAGAAAGGAGTTGATGTTAGATGAATAAAAAAATGACTTTTACATCCTGCATCAGACATCTTTGGCCTTTCTTAAAACCATATCGTATTAAATTATTTGCTGGAATTTTTATGATCATAGTGGCTCAAATCACTTTTGCAATCAATCCTAGTGTGGAAGGTATGATTACAACTCAACTATCAAAGGATGTAATGAATATCGCAAACAACATTCCTGGTGCTCATATACAAATGAATATCATTATACAGATTGCAATCTTATTAGGCATCATATATATCATAAAAACAGTCTCACAATATTTGATGGCTTTCTATTTAACAGATGCGATTCAGTTTACGATGTATGATATACGAAATGCTGTCGAAGATAAGATGCAGCATCTTCCGGTTTCATATTTTGATAAAGAAAAAACAGGTGAATTGTTAAGTCGTATTACCAATGATGTCGATACATTATCCAACGCGTTACAACAAACTTTATCACGCGTTATTTCTGCTATTTGTACATTTGCATTTGTCTTGTTCATGATGTTTCGTATCCATATGATTATGGCATTGATCATAGTATGTGTTTTACCAATCATCTATTTCTTATCACGTTTTATCGTCAAAAAATCACAACCATTATTTGATGAACAACAAGCTAAGTTAGCTGATTTAAATGGTACCGTTAATGAATTATATGATGGGTATCAGGAAATCATGATGTATAATCAACAACAATCTTCTCTGGATAAATTTAAAGAAGTCAACGAAGGTATGCGAGTAGCTGGTTTTAAAGCGCAGTTTGTATCTAGTTTGATCTCTCCTTTATCCTCTTTGGTCACATATTTGACGATTGGAGTAGTTGCCTTATATGGATGTTTTTTGGTTCTGTCTTCAACAATTTCACTAGGACAACTACAGGCATTCATTCGATATATCTGGCAAATCAATGATCCGATTTCGCAAGTATCTCAGTTATCAGCACAGGTTCAATCTTCTTTTTCTGCAATGTCAAGGCTGTTTAGCTTTTTGAACATAGAAAGTCTAAAAGATGTGGGAACAAAACAGCCAATCAAAGAGGTTGAAACGATTGATTTTGAGCACGTGCAGTTCGGATATGACGATAAATTGTTAATGAAGGATGTAAATATTCATGTTAATAAGGGAGAAACAATCGCAATCGTAGGACCTACTGGTGCAGGAAAAACTACGCTCACGAATTTGTTATTACGTTTTTATGATGTGAAAGGTGGTTGTATAAAAATCAACGGAATTGATATTCGCGAACTATCCTATAATGATCTACGCTCATTGTTTAGTTTAGTGTTACAAGACACATGGTTGTTTGAAGATACGATCGAAAAAAATATATCTTATGGTAAATTGAATGCTCAAAAATACGAGGTTATCGATGCGGCTAAATCTGCAAATGTGCATCATACGATTCGAACTTTATCGCATGGTTATGATACGATCATCAATGAAGAAGGAAATAATGTATCACAAGGAGAAAAACAATTATTAACGATTGCCAGAGCTATCTTAAAAGACCCTCAAGTACTGATTTTAGATGAAGCAACAAGTTCAGTAGATACGCGACTGGAAAGAAGATTGCAGTCGGCTATGGATAAAGTGATGAAAAATCGTACTTCATTTGTGATTGCGCATCGCTTATCAACAATCGTAAATGCAGATAAGATATTAGTTATGGAACATGGAAATATTGTCGAACAGGGAACCCATCAGGAATTATTGGATTTAAATGGAGTCTATGCTCGTCTTTACAATGCACAATTTTTATCTAGATCGTCCGATATGTAAATTATGAAAATTTATGAAAGCGAATGAAAAAAATCTTGAAGCACATTAAAAATAGTGATAAACTCACTACATAAGTATATCTTAGGGAGGCTTTGATATGGAAATTAAGTTTGAAGAAGCAAAATCATTAAAAGAAAAACCTACGGGTTCTCTTGGTTTTGGTAAGTATTATACAGACTATATGTTTGTTTGTGATTGGAATCAGGGAATTGGTTGGCATGATGCTCGAATCGTTCCTTATGCACCATTACAGTTTGATCCGGCATCAATGGTATTGCATTATGCACAGGAAACCTTTGAAGGGTTAAAAGCATATCGTGCAAAAGATGGCCGTATATTATTATTCCGTCCTGAAATGAACGCAAGACGATTTGCTAATAGTAATCTTCGTATGAGCATGCCTACACTTGATGAAGATTTATTTGTTGAGTTTGTAGAAGCAATCGTTAAAAAAGAACAGGACTGGATTCCAACAAATGAAGGAGAATCTTTATATATTCGTCCTTTTATGTTCGCCACTGAGCCAGCTGTCGGAGTACATCCATCTAATTCATATAAGTTTATGATCATCTTATCACCGGTTGGAGCCTATTATGAAGAAGGTGTCAATCCAGTTAAGATTTATGTTGAAGATGAATTTGTTCGTGCAACACAGGGAGGAACTGGATTTGCCAAGTGTGGAGGAAACTATGCCGGTAGTCTTGCAGCACAAGTAAAGGCTGAGGAATTAGGATATTCTCAAGTTTTATGGCTGGATGGAGTTCATAGAAAATATGTAGAAGAAGTGGGTTCAATGAATGTAATGTTCAAAATCGATGGTAAGATTGTAACAGCACCATGTGAAGGTACTGTACTTCCTGGAGTTACAAGAGATTCAATTATTACTCTATTAAAGAGTTGGGGTTATGAAATCGTTGAACGACATTTATCTATTGATGAATTGATGGAAGCTGGCCATTCAGGAAAATTAGAAGAAGCCTGGGGAACAGGAACGGCTGCAGTTATCAGTCCAATTGGTGAATTATATTACAAGGGGGATGTCGTAACGGTTCATGATTTTACAACCGGTGAATTAACGCAAAAACTGTATGATACACTAACTGGAATTCAATGGGGAAATATCAAAGATAGCTTTGGATGGACACGCTCTATTGAATAATTAATTAATTTTACTTGAAAAATATTTTTGACATGGTAAACTAACAACATAAATGCAATGAATAGAAGGAGTAATCATGGTTTAAGGCAGAGAGATCTTCTGGTAGGTGAAAAGAAGAGCTTAGACATGGTGAAGGTAGTCTAGGAGCAGACAATCTGAAATACAGTAAGATTGTACGTACACACAACGTTATGTGAAATAAGGCATACTTTGTATGTGAATTTAGGTGGTACCACGTTTAGCACGTCCTATATAGGATGTGCTTTTTTTTAAGAAGGGAGATATTTATGGAAAAAACAATGGATACAAAGTATGATCATTTAGCTGTAGAGAAAGATATTTACTCTAAATGGGTAGAAAAAGGATATTTTACAGCTGGTGATCTGACAAAGAAACCATATTGTATCGTTATTCCTCCACCAAATGTAACAGGGAAACTGCATTTAGGGCATGCGTGGGATACGACACTACAGGATATTCTTTGTCGTTATAAACGGTTAAAAGGATACGATGTTCTATGGGTATCTGGAATGGATCATGCAGGGATCGCAACACAGGCAAAAGTAGATGAACGTCTAAAAAATGAAGGTATTTCTCGTTATGATATCGGTCGTGAAAAATTTCTTGATCGTGCATGGGAGTGGAAAGAGGAATATGCTTCTACGATTCGCAGTCAATGGGCTAAATTAGGTTTGTCTTTGGATTATACTAGAGAACGTTTTACTTTGGATGAAGGTTTATCCAAAGCTGTACGTAAAGTGTTTGTTGATCTATATAACGATGGTCTTATCTATCAGGGAGAAAGGATCATTAACTGGGATCCAGAAGCAAAGACTGCTTTATCTAACATTGAGGTAGAACATAAAGAAATTTTAGGACATATGTATTACTTCAAATACAAAGTAGTTGAAAATGGACAAGAGCTTGTAATTGCGACAACACGTCCGGAGACAATGTTTGCCGATCAGGCTATCTTTGTTCATCCAGATGATGAAAGATATAAAGACATTATAGGTATGCATGCGATCAATCCGGCAAATGGAGAAGAGTTACCAATCATGGCTGATGATTATATCGATATGGATTTCGGTACAGCAGTAATGAAATGTACACCGGCACATGATCCAAATGACTTTGCATTGGCAAAAAAATACGGATTAAAGATGCCAATCTGTATGAATCCGGATGGAACAATGAATGAAATGTGTCATAAGTATGCAGGCATGGATCGTTTTGAATGCCGTGAAGCTCTTGTAGAAAACTTTAAGAAAGCTGGTGTTGTAGATCATATTGAAGAACATGTACACCAAGTTGGACATTCAGAAAGAACGGGCGTTATCGTTGAACCTTATTTATCTAAACAATGGTTCGTTAAGATGAAACCTTTGGCTGAAGAGGTTTTAAAAAATCAAAATATTGAAAATCAAAAGATCCATTTTGTACCATCACGATTTGAAAAAACATTTGAACAATGGTTGGAAAATATAGAAGATTGGTGTATTTCAAGACAGTTGTGGTGGGGACACAGAATCCCTGCATGGATCAATAAAGAAACTGGTGAAATGTACATTGGAATGGAAGATCCAAAAGATAAAGAGAACTGGATACAGGATGAGGATGTATTAGACACTTGGTTCTCCAGTGCTCTATGGCCATTTTCAACTTTAGGTTGGCCAGAATCTACAGATGATTTAGCACGTTATTTTCCAAATGATGTTCTTGTTACTGGATATGACATTATCTTCTTCTGGGTTGCCAGAATGGCTTTCCAAACACGTTATTGTATGAAAAATCGTCCATTTAAAGATGTTTTGATTCATGGACTTGTTCGTGACAGTCAAGGTAGAAAAATGTCTAAATCTTTAGGAAATGGTATCGATCCAATGGATGTTATAGAAGATCATGGTGCTGACGCTCTTCGATTCTTTTTAACAACAAATTCAACTCCAGGTTTAGATCTTCGTTTTGATGAAAAAAAGATGGAATCAAGTTGGAATTTTATCAATAAGATCTGGAATGCAGCTCGTTATGTACAGATGCAGATTCAAGATGCAAAACCAACTTTAGATGTAGATCATTTAAGCAGTGTAGATAAATGGATCCTATCTAGAATGAATGAAGTATTGGATCATGTCAGCATGAATATGGAAAAATACGAATTTGCGATGGTTGGAAATGAATTATATTCATTCATTTGGAATGATTTCTGTTCATGGTATATTGAACTAAGTAAGGCAACATTATATAGCGAAGACCAGGCGGTCGTACAAAATACTAAAGCTGTTCTATATACTGTTTTAGAGGCAATCTTAAAGATGCTCTCTCCATTTATGCCATTTGTGACAGAAGAAATCTATCTGGATTTACCACATGATAAAGAAAGCATGAATTTAGAAACATGGCCAGAAAAGGTAAATTTTACGTATACAAATGAAGAAAAAAATGAAATGGCTTTAACTATTTCTGCGATTCAGGCTGTGCGTGAAACAAAGACAGAATATGGTATGAAACCAAGCGAAGATCTTGAAATTTCATTACACGATGAACAGGGAAACTTTGTAGAATTGTCTAAAGATTCCAAAGCTATTCTAGATAAGATGTGCCATGTACATGTTGTTGAGAATTTAAACTGTGATGATGTATTATCAAGAACGATTGAAAAAGCAGTTATGACGATCAAGATGGATGATTTAGTGGATCTTGAAGCCGAAAAAGAAAAATTAACAAAAGAAATCGAGCATCTTGAAAAAGAAATTAAACGCGCTAGTGGAATGTTGTCAAACCCAAACTTTGTATCCAAAGCGCCGGAAGCTAAAGTGAATCAAGAAAAAGAAAAACTTGCCTCTTATCAAGAAAAGCTTGAGATGACAAAAGCACAGCTAGATGAAATCTTAAAGAAAATCTAATTATTGAACCGAGAGTAATCTCGGTTTTTCTATTGACATATACTTAAGTTTTGTTTACAATTTAGTAACTAAATAGTTAAGTTACTTAACTATAAAGGTGGTGAGAAAAATGTCAAAAGAATCAACAATGAGTGTTATTAACCAAAGTATGTATACCTTGATGGAGTTTACACGTAAATCAAGAGGTCCAATCACAGGATATCGGATGCGAGATTTGTATATCTTGGGATTTATTTACTTTGATTCAAAAAATCATCGAGCAACGATGTCTGAACTTGCGGCACATATGAATATTACTCCAGCAGCTGCTAGCCAGATCATCTCAGGTTATGAAAAGAATGGCTGGGTCGTACGTACACGAAGCGAAAAAGATCGAAGAACGGTTTATGTCGAGATTTCGGATAAGATCAAAGAACATCTTAAGAGAAAATGGCGTGACAACCAGCAATTTTTGTCGAATTTTTTAGATGAATTATCACCTGAAGATCTCGATAGTCTAGAAAGAATTTTGAATAAAGTAGTAGATTATTTTGAGGAGTATTACAAATGACAAAATTAGTACATTATTTAAAACCGTTTATATTTACAATAATTGTCGTAATCGGTCTATTGTTTATGCAGGCCTATTGTGAATTAACGTTGCCGGATTACATGCAGAACATTGTGAATGTTGGTATCCAAAATAATGGTATTGAGCATGGTGTTTATGAACAAGTACGTGAATCAACTCTAGACTCACTTTTGGTAGTTGCAACAGAAGATCAAAAAGAATTGATTGAAAATTCATATACGCTTGTTACATCAAATGAAGCAAGTGAACAACAGCTTGAAGAAATTCCTGTTTTAAAAGATGAAAATGTTTATATCTTAAATGATATTTCTGATGAAACGTTTACAGAATTGGAAAGTGCTTTTGCGAATATGGACATGACATTTGCTGAGATATCCAATGATGCAAAAGAAATGAATGTAGAGGTTCCAGTTCTCTTGATGAAAAATGGTATCGAGACCTATCGAGAACAGGCAAAAACGCAGATTGAAGTCTTAGGTTCTTCAACTGTTTCCAGTTTGACTTGTCAAATGGTCAAGGCAGAATATGAGGCGATGGGACTTGATATGGCAGCAATCCAACAAAACTATATCATTCATTCTGGTCTAATTATGCTTGGTTATGCTTTAGGAAGTGCAACTTGTGCTATTCTTGTTGGTTTTCTAGCATCTAAGATTGCGGCTGGATTATCTAAAAATCTTAGAGAAGCTGTCTTTAAAAAAGTTACATTTTTTTCCAATGAGAACTTTAACAAGTTTAATACTTCAACATTAATTACTCGTACAACAAACGATATTCAACAAGTGCAGATGGCCCTGGTCATGATGTTACGAATCGTTGTATATGCTCCTATCATGGGAATTGGGGCTTTGTTGCATGTAATGAGCAGTGAAGCCAATATGACTTGGATCATTGCCCTTTGTGTAGTGTTGATCTTATCCGTTGTCATGGTTGTATTTATCGTTGTTATGCCTAAGTTTAAGATCATGCAGAAATTAACCGATAAATTAAATTCTGTGGTCCGTGAACTTTTAGATGGAATGCTTGTCATTCGTGCTTTTAACAATGAAAAAGTAGAAGAAAAAAAATTTGATAAAGCCAATATGGATATCACTAAAGTTGGTTTATTCACATCTAGAGCTATGGCTATTATGATGCCGGTTATGATGTTCTTGATGAATGGTACCACTTTGTTGATCTTGTGGTTTGGATCCATGCGTGTAGATGCAGGAATGATACAGGTTGGAAGTATCATGGCATTCATGCAATATGCGATGCAGATCATTATGGCATTCTTGATGATCACAGTTGTATCCATCATGATTCCAAGAGCGAATGTATCGGCTTTACGTATTAATGAAATCTTAACGACAGATCTTTCAATCACGGATGACGATCACGTACAGCCATTTGATGGAAGTGAGCACGGAACTGTACGTTTTAAGAATGTTTCGTTTCGATATCCTGGAGCTGATGAAGATGTATTAACGGATATATCTTTTGAGGCAAAACCGGGACAGGTAACAGCTTTTATTGGAAGTACAGGATCAGGTAAGAGTACATTGATAAATCTTGTTCCTCGTTTTTATGACGTTAGCCAAGGATCGATTTGTATTGATGGAAAAGATATTCGAAATGTTGAACAAAAAAAGCTTCGTGAAAAAATTGGGTATGTTCCACAAAAAGGCATCTTATTAGCTGGAACGATTCGTTCAAATCTCTTATATGCAAATCCAAACGCAAGTGATCAGGATATTGAAGAAGCTTTACGTATATCTCAATCGAAAGAATTTGTTGATACAAAACCTCTAGGAGTTGACGAGCCAATTTCTCAAGGTGGAACCAATGTATCAGGCGGACAGAAACAAAGACTTTCCATCGCACGTGCCATTATCAAAAAGCCGGAAATTTATATTTTTGATGATTCTTTCAGCGCATTGGATTTTAAGACAGATGCAGCTTTAAGAGAAGAATTAATGAAATCATGTAAGAAAACAGGAAGTACCGTTTTATTGGTTGCTCAACGTATTTCGTCTATATTACATGCTGATCAAATCATCGTTTTGGATGAAGGAAAAATGGTAGGTAAGGGAACACATCAAGAGTTGATCAAATCTTGTCGTATCTATCAAGAAATTGCTTCATCTCAATTATCGAAGGAGGAATTGGCTAATGTCTAACGAAACAAGAAAACCAGGACAACATATGGCTAATCGAGGACGAAGCGTTGAAAAAGCGAAAGACTTTAAAGGAACAATGAAGAAGTTGATCAAATATCTTGCTCCTTATAAGTTTACATTTATTTTTGGTTTATTGGCAGCAGTAGTCTCCGTAGCAATCAGTGTGATTGGTCCCAAGATCGTTGGTAATATCATTACCGAAGTTGCAGAAGGTTTTATGGCCAAAGTCATGCAGACAGGTGGTATTGACTTTGATAAAATTCTCCAAACGGTCATGACTTTGTTGGCAGTCTATGCCTTAAGTATGGCTTTTGAGTATGTACAAGGATTCTTAATGTCTGGTGTTTCTAATAAAATGGGATATCAGTTCCGTAAAGAGATGAACGAAAAGATCGATAAATTGCCATTATCTTATTTTGATCGTAATTCACACGGTAATATTATTTCAAGATTTACCAATGACGTTGATACATTGGTTCAATCTTTAAACCAGTCATTGTCTACTCTTGTCAGCAATATCGTAAAAGTAATTGGTTTTTTGGTAATGATGTTGATGATCTCGTGGAAGATGACTCTATTGGCCTTGATCGTCATTCCTTTATCGATCATTACAGTTGCCTTAGTTGTAAAACGAAGTCAAAACTATTTTAAGCAACAGCAAGATTCACTTGGTGTTGTAAATGGTCATATTGAAGAGATGTATTCAGCTCATGTTGTTGTTAAAGCTTTTAACGGAGAAGAAAAGAGTATCAATGATTTTAATAAATATAACCAGGATCTCTATAATAGCGCTTGGAAATCACAATTCTTATCTGGATTGATGATGCCTCTTACAACATTCATAGGAAATCTTGGATATGTTGGAGTATGTATCTTAGGTGGGGCTTTAGCTATCAGCGGAGAAATTGCCGTTGGTGATATCCAATCTTTTATCACATACACTAGAAACTTTACACAACCAATCAACCAGATTTCACAATCTATGAATATGTTACAAAGTACAGCAGCAGCTGCAGAACGTGTCTTTGAATTCTTGAATGAAGCAGAAGAAATTGAAGATATTAAAGATTCGATTCCTGTATCCTATGGATCAAAATCTTTGATCAATGGTCAAGTAGCTTTTGAAAATGTGAATTTTGGATATACTCCAGAGAAAACGATAATTCACAATTTCTCTATGTATATTAAGCCAGGACAAACAGTCGCAATCGTTGGACCAACTGGAGCTGGTAAAACAACCATTGTTAAATTGTTGATGCGATTCTATGAATTAAACAGTGGTAAAATTTACATCGATGGACATGATATTACGACATTTAGTCGAAGCGATTTACGATCGATGGTTGGAATGGTATTGCAGGATGCTTGGTTGTTTGAAGGTACGATTATGGACAATCTACGTTTTGGCAAATTAGATGCCAGTGATGAAGATGTCATCAAGGCTGCCAAAGCAGCGCATGTTGATCATTTTATTCGAACGCTTGATCATGGCTATCAAACGGAATTGAACGATGAAAGTTCCAATATATCTCAAGGACAAAGACAGTTATTAACGATTGCCAGAGCATTTTTAGCTGATCCCAAGATCTTGATTTTAGATGAAGCTACAAGTTCGGTTGATACAAGAACGGAAGTTTTAATTCAAAAGGGAATGGATGAATTAATGGAGGGACGTACTAGTTTTGTTATTGCGCATCGTTTATCAACTATACGCAATGCCGATTCGATCATTGTTATGAATCATGGTGATATTATTGAAGTTGGTAACCATGATGAATTGATGGCACGTAATGGATTTTATACAAAACTATACAACTCCCAGTTTGAGGAGGAGCAAAATTGAAAAAGTACCAAATAAACCTTAGTGACCTATCAAAGGCGTCCGATCCTTTTTTAGAAGTTTATCATTCTTTAGAGTTTGATGATTCGAATATGAGCATTGATGATTTGTATGATAAATTAATACAAATTAAAGATGTAATTGTAATTGAACTGTGTCAAAAAAGTTTGATCAATGATGAATTATATCAAATTATTAATTGCTTTGAAAATGTTCAACAAGAAAAAGACAATGTATATTTAATTCATGAAGTAGACTAAAAAGATGACCATCAATAGATTTGATGGTCTTTTTTTATATTGATAAAATACGTGAAGATAGGTTAAAGTGTTATAAATTAAGATAATAAAAATTTTTCAAATTTTGCAGGTATATCTTTATGAAATTGCAAAATAAAAGACTAGCATTCACTAGTCTTTGTTCTGAGCCATTTTCTCACGATATAGGTTTCTGCGATCTTGTGCTGTCAATCCTTTTTTACGAATTCGAATTGCATCTGGTGTAACTTCTACAAGTTCATCATCATTGATCCATTCCAATGCTTCTTCTAGTGAGAAGACACGTGGTGGCGTCAATAACATAGCTTCATCACGTCCGCTGGAACGAATCGCTGTTAGCTTTTTATTTTTTAATGGATTAACGTCCATATCGATATTCTTAGCGCTTTCGCCAATGATCATTCCTTCATAAACTTCAGTTTGTGGAGAAATGAATAGCTGTCCACGTTCTTGAAGATTCCATAGAGCATATGTCATAGCTTGACCTGTTTCTGTGGAAATCATAGCTCCTTGCATACGTTGTGTGATTTCACCTTTATATGGTTCATAGCCTGAAATGCGTCGAACAAGTGTTCCTTCACCGTGAGTATCATTGATAAACTCACTTCTAAAACCTAATAAACCTCTCGTTGGAGCAAGATATGTGATCTTAACGTAGCCGTTTTCTTCTTCCATATCTTGCATGACACCTTTTCGTAAATTCAGTTTATTGATGATAGTACCTTGATATTCGCTTGGGGCAAGACATACAACTTCTTCAATTGGTTCAACTTTTGTTCCGTTTTCATCACGGTGCAAGATAACTTCTGGTTTGCTGACGGCTAGTTCATATCCTTCGCGGCGCATATTTTCGATTAAAATAGAAATGTGTAATTCACCACGTCCACTGACTTTGAAACAGTCTGCACTATCTGTTGGTTCTACACGTAGTCCAACATTTACTTCCAATTCTTTTTCAAGCCTTTCTTTTAAATTTCGACTCGTAACGAATTTTCCACTCTGTCCGGCAAAAGGAGATGAATTGACATGGAAATTCATTGATAGAGTTGGTTCTTCAATTTCGATTTGTTCCATAGGTTCAATGTGTTCTGGATCACAGATCGTATCACCAATACTGATATCCGGCATTCCAGCAATCACAACGATGTCTCCAGAATGAGCTTCTTTTACGTCGGTTCTGGATAAACCTTTATATACAAACATTTTTGAAATTGTTTCTTTCTTTTCCAAACCGTCTTGATTGCAGCGAATGTATTGTGTTCCTGGTTTTAAAATACCTTTATAGATTCTTCCAATACCTAAGCGACCAATGTATTCATCATAGGCAAGGGCAGAAACTTGCATTTGAACAGGTTCATCATCTAAATCAGGATATACATTACAGTGTTTTAAGATTGTCTTAAACAATGGTTCAATAGAATCACTTGGAGTATTCAAATCGTATTGTACGATACCTTCACGGGCAATTCCATACAGAATTGGGAAATCCAACTGTTCATCATTTGCGTTTAGTTCAAGGAAAAGCTCATATACTTCATCGACAACCTCTTCAGCCCTTTGATCTTTTTTATCGATCTTATTGATTAGAAGAATTGGTTTTAATCCAATTTCCAGAGCTTTTGAAAGAAGATCGGAAGAGCGTCGTGTAGGGAAAGAGTGTAGATCTCGGTGG
>CAMJQJ010000020.1 GCA_946408025.1 uncultured Faecalitalea sp. | reverse complement strand
AGATTTCCATTGGTGACTGGAGTTCAGACGTGTGCTCTTCCGATCTCACTAGAAAGCTTGGACCTTTACTGATGGTCAATACGATATTAGCATCACCAGGAATAATTTCACCCTCATCATAATTTGCTGAAACAACAAGTCCTTCATCATACTTATCGCTCACATCTTCTTTAATCTCTACATTAGATGTATCAAAGTTTGCATCTTCTAATACATTCAATGCTTCTTCCTGAGTCAGACTGACAACTTCCGGCATTGTCTGATATCCCAAGAAGCCACTAAAACGAACAAGACCTGTCAAAGAGGCAATCATAAACATCAATACGATTACGATGATCGTGCCTAAAGCTCCTAAAACATATGGAACAAAACTCCTTTTAGTCTTCTTTATAGCCTTTTTTGGCTTTTCATATTCCACTTTCACATATCCGTCATCATCAATTTCAACATTAGATACTGGTTGTGATTTAAAAGTTACTCTCTGTACATTTCGATTTGAAATATCATTATAATGCATTAGATCAGACAACATCAAAGAAGCATTATCATATCGTTCTGCTGGATTTTTTGCCGTAGCTTTTAATACGATATTTTCAATCGATTGAGGAATGCCTGGATTAAAATCACGAACAAATGGAATTGGTTCACGCAAATGTTTGATTGCAATTTCCGTTGGCGTCTTACCTTGAAAAGGAACACTGCCTGTCAACAATTCATAGAACACGATTCCCATAGAATAAATATCGATTTTAGGATCTGGATCTTTGCCCTGTGCCGTTTCTGGAGCAAGATAATGAGCGCTACCCATGACTGCATTATTTAATGTTAATTGAACAGCATCATTTGCCACTGCGATACCAAAATCCGTGATCTTGATTGTTCCATCATCCTTGACCAAAATGTTCTGAGGTTTGATGTCACGATGAATAATATTGTGTTCATGTGCATGCGCTATTGCACTAGTCAATTGGCGCATGATATGAACTGCTTCATCAACACTTAATGGGCCTCGTAAACCAATCAATTCTTTTAGTGTACGCCCACGAATAAATTCCATAACGATATAATGCATACCATTGTATTCACCTACATCATAAATATCTACAACATTCGGATGCGAAAGACGACTTGCAGCACTGGCTTCTCTTTGAAAGCGTACTAACGTCATTGGATCTTCACTTAACTTCTGACGAAGGATCTTAATGGCAACGATTCGATTTAAAATCGTATCTTGGGCCTTATAGACATCCGCCATACCACCTTGACCAACTAAGGAGATGATCTCATAACGGTTTGCTATCTGATTAATCGTTTGAGCCATCTTGGTACCTCTCATTTTCCATTAAGATCACTGTACAATTATCGTAGCCACCCGACTGGTTTGCTCTAGAGATCAGGGCATTGACTTTATCTGTCAAATTATAAGCTGAAGAATCGATAATTGCCTGAATTTCTTCATAACTTACATAACCATGCAGACCATCGCTGCAAATTAAGATATATCGATAATTGGAATCAATTTTATTAGTATCAATGCGAAAAACACGCCATACTCCCAAAGCATTGGTCAAAGTATTTCTTTGTGCATGACTCTTTGCCTCTTCAGGCTTGATTTTTCCTTCTTTGATCAATTTAGCAATCACACTGTGATCTTCACTCATTTGAATCAAACCATCTGAATAATATGCATATAAACGTGAATCTCCTACATTAAAGATATACGTTGCATTATTTGCATAGATCATACCTACACAAGTCGTTCCCATTCCACGTTCCTTGCGATTACGCATGCTTTCAAGATAGATTGCATCATTAGCCTTATTCAAAGTATCGTGGATCCAATCATTCACCTGTGAATCTTTTTTGAATACAGGCGCTTTTAAAAATGCTTCTCTTAATTTGGAAACAGCTAAATGACTGGCAACTTCTCCGGCAGCACTTCCACCAATGCCATCGCAAACAGCCGCAAGCCAGTCACCATTCTCGTTTTGAAGGATGCAATAATCATCTTCATTTACTTTTCTTGTACAACCTATATCGGTATTTCCAAAAGCTCTCATTCGCCGTTTCCTTTCTTTATTTCTTTAATTCGTAATTGACCACATGCTGCATCGATGTCATTTCCATGTTCTTTTCGAATCGTGCATCGCACATGGTTTTTCATCAACATATCATAAAAGACCATTGCCTCATCATGCGTAACACTCTTAAATTGTTTTTCATCCACAGAATTATACGGAATCAAGTTTACATATGCATTTAATCCTTTTAACAGCTTTGCCAACTCTCTAGCATGACTTGGTTTATCATTGATTCCTTTTAATAAAATATATTCAAATGTAAGGCGTCGATTATTCTCCGTTGAATAATACGTCAATGCCTTCATCAGTTCTTCAATTGGGTATGCCTTATTAACAGGCATCAACCGATCACGAAGTTCATTATTAGGAGCATGTAATGAAACCGCAAGATTATATTGGGTATGTTCATTGGAAAAATCATAGATTCTTGGAACGATTCCGCATGTTGAAATCGTAATATGACGGCTTCCAATGCCAAGGCCACGATCATGATTTACACAAGATAAAAAATTCATGACATTTTCATAATTATCAAATGGCTCCCCTGTACCCATAACCACGATATGTGAAAGACGATCTTGTGTTTTATCTAGCTCCTTTTGGACATACATTACCTGTGCTACCATTTCACCACTTGTTAAGTTACGTTTTTTCTTAGTTAATCCACTCGCACAAAAAGCACATCCCATGTTACAGCCAACCTGACTGGATACACAAATGCTCTTTCCATAATCAAAGATCATCATAACACTCTCTAATAGAGCTCCATCTTCTAGTTGGAATAAAAACTTAGTAGTTCCATCGTGAGAAACTTGTTTTCGAATTAGCTTTAAAGGATTGATAATAAAGCGCGACTTTAAAAGCTCTCGAGTTTCTAAGCTTAAATTTGTCATTTCATCTATTTCGTCAACACGATTGCGATATAACCATTGAAAGATCTGATGACCTCTAAATGCTTTCCATCCACAATCTAGTGCAAACTGCTGCATTTGTTCATAATTAAAATCATACAAGCTTTGCATGTTCTACAACACTCCAATCACTTATGCATTATAGCATACTCTAGTGCGTATTTCGCACCAGTTTCGCAATAAAGAATCCTCCGCTATATTCACTTGGAAATAATGTCTCTTCTTTTTCTAAAGAAAATTCTGGATGATTCTTTATAAAATACTCGATTTGTTTTTCATTTTCTTTTTTATTTAAAGTACAAGTTGAATACACCAAACAACCATTTTCTTTAACATGGCTGGCAGCTGAAGCTAAGATTTCTCTTTGAATTTTGATAAGTGAATCCATATCTTCTGACTTCATACGCAATTTGATATCTGGTTTTCTAGCTAAAACACCATATCCAGAACAAGGAACATCACAAAGCACTCGATCATAAAGTTCCAGATCTAAGATCTTTGTAGCATCTTTACAATATGCATGAATGATATCAACATGTAGTCTTTTAGCATCTTTCTTTATCAACTGCACGCGATGATTATGGATGTCTAAACAATCAATTGTTCCTCTATTTTTCATAAATTGCGCCAATGCCATGGCTTTGGTCCCAGGTGCGCTACAAACATCCAACACCTTTTCTTCGCACTTTACATCTAATGTCCTGGCAATTTGATAAGAACCAGGATCCTGTGCAGACATGTAGCCTTTTACATAATAAGGATGACTTGAAATATCCTCACCTGTATATACGTATAACTCACTATCTTTGATTTTTTCAATGTAAGGATCCTTTAAAAAGTCTTCTTCATTGATAAAAAGCGAATTTCTTCGAACCACGATTGGTAAGGTCATATTCGAATTCATGGCGATTTGTTTAGCAGTATCCACCCCATATTGTGAGCACCACATTTTCATTAACCAAGGTTTGATTGAATTCATAATTGCGGTTCTTTCAACTTCATCCTCAGGAAGTTTTACTTCATTTTGAATCACTTTGTGTAAAATTGCGTTGACAAAACCCGCACTTTTTGAATTAACTTTTTTAGCAAGATTAACAGCTTCATTACAAATCGCATAGTCAGGAACCTTATCTAAAAACTTGATCTGATACACACTCATGACCAATAAAACATCAAGTTTTAATTCAATTTTCTCTCTATTTGTGAACTGTCGATATATATATTGACAATAATTATAGTTTTGAATCGTTCCGTAAAAGATTTTTGTACACAATGCCTGATCTTTCTTTGACACTTCTTTTAAATGATTTTTTAAATATAAATTTGAATACGTTCCTTCCAGCACTACACTGCATAATGCTTTAAATACCCAAGATCGCATATTATTCCTCCAAAATCAAAGGATACATATTAATATCCTGTTTAACATTAGTTTTTAAAGATTGATGATACTCGACTAATTTCCAGATCATTTGATTCAATCGAGTTTCATCTTTTGATTTTACGATCAAACGAACACGTTTTTGTCTTTGACGCATATTTATTTCTAAAGGGCCGAGTACTTTAAACTGGGATAAAAACTGTTTTTCCAATAAAGCTACATCCATAGCTTTCTCTAAACTCACATGTGAGTAAATGATGCAACATAAAAATACATAAGGCGGGTAAACACCCAAATGACGGTAACTCATTTCTTTTCTAAAGAAACCAAGATAATCATGTTTTAATACAGACTGCATAACATAATGCAAGGGATCATATGTCTGAATATACACGTTCCCTTTTTTTACTCCGCGTCCACTTCGCCCGCTTGCCTGTTCTAACATCTGATAAGCTATTTCACAGGAACGATAATCACTATGAATCAAAGCATTATCCGCCTGTAAAATTCCAACTAAAGTTACTCTTTCAAAATCAAGACCTT
Source organism: uncultured Faecalitalea sp. (assembly GCA_946408025.1). Taxonomy (GTDB): domain Bacteria; phylum Bacillota_I; class Bacilli_A; order Erysipelotrichales; family Erysipelotrichaceae; genus Faecalitalea. The sequence continues at coordinate 25,249 of CAMJQJ010000020.1, read as the reverse complement.
TAGCAACCATCTGGGTACCGAGCAAAATGTCTCCACTCTTCTCAAATTCTTTTAGAAGCCTAGCATGAGCATTTTTTCGTTTTGTACTATCTGCATCCATTCGTATGATATTGGCATTAGGAAATAACATTTGAATGTTTTCTTCTAGTCTTTCCGTTCCCATACCAACTTGAAAAAAATGATGAGAATGACATTTAGGGCAGGTATGATCAAAGTGATACACATTGCCACAACAATGACACATTAAAGAATCATTAGATTTATGATATGTCAGAGCAATCCCGCAATCTGGACACATCATTACCTCATTGCAGTCGCTACATCGAACAACAGGCAAATAACCTCTTCGGTTCAACAACAAGATCACTTGATCATTTTCATCCAATGTTTTTTGGATTGCATCGATTAATGTTTGTGACAAACCAAACTGATTTCTTTCACCTTTCATATCCACTAAATGAATTTCTGGCATTTGATCATAGATACGTTTTGTCAAAGATACCAAATGATATACATTTTTATAAGCTCGTGAATATGATTCAAGGCTTGGAGTTGCACTGGATAAAACCAATTTACAGCCATGATATTTAGCTCTCCATAACGCAATATCACGTGTATGATAACGAGGCATGGAGTCTTGTTTATAACTTGTATCGTGTTCTTCATCCATTAAGATCAAGCCTAGATCATCAAAAGGCATGAAAATAGCAGATCGTGTACCAATCACAATGTCAACTTTTTTATCTTTGACCAAACAATATTGTTCATATTTTTCCTGATCATTTAAGTGAGAATGATAAATGGCAACCTTACGTTGAAATCTTGCCATGACACGCTCAATCATCATAGGCGTCAATCCAATTTCAGGCACTAAAAAAAGAACTTGTTTGTTTTTCGCTAAAACCGTCTGCGCTAAATGTAAAAAAACTTCTGTTTTTCCTGAACCAGTCACCCCATGTAATAAAAAACATGAATCATTTGAGTTTTCAATTTCTTTAATTGCCTCTTTTTGTTCAACAGTTAATTCATGAATCGAATCATCTACGTACAAAGGTAATACATCATTGGATTTAGGTAGTTTTCTTAGTTCAACATATCCCTTTTCAATCAAAGGTTTTGCCAGGCTTTTTGTAAGTTTTCTAAATTCGCTGGCTTTCATTGGCAGTTTATCTTTTATTTCTTCATACACACTGGCCTGTTTACTTGTTAAAGGCAATGAAGAACTAGATAAATAAACATGATCTTCATAGATGATCTTTTTATACGTACTGCTAGGTCTTAAAGCTGGTGGAAGCATTGTCTTATAAGCACTGATGACACTGCATACATATCGTTTTGATATATAAAGCGCCAAATCTAGTAATTCCTCGTTTAACAAAGGCTCTTTGTCTATGATTTCTAGAACAGGTTTTATATTTTTTAAATCACTTTTTACATCTGTTTCCTGAACAAACCCAATACATTCTCTATGAGCAAAATCAACTTTAACACGACACCCTTTTTGGATTGGTTCATCACATGCATATGTAAATAGTTGGTTCAATTGTAAGGTTAAATGTTCTATGTATACATTGATCAATTTCATAAAAATATTCTAACATAAATACCTTTGAATTCATAAAAAAGAAGCATATCCTTAAACACTTCTTTTGATATGCTTCATATATGTTTTTAGATTGGCATCTTCTTCAATTCTGTAGGTAATATTTCCCTGCTTAGATGTAGCAACCACACACAAACCTGGACCATGCCCGCTGGTAAAAGAATCACTGTGCACAACGACTCCAATGGAAACAGCCCCTTTATAATAATGTGGTCCATAATGACAATCATGATCGATTATCGCAACGAAGTCACCAAAGCGAAGATCATTAAGCCCATGAATCTCATTAGCTCTTTCATCCTGCGTCATGATATCATAATCCCCTTCCATCAAGGTAGAAGAACCTAAACCAGAACCCATTAAATAACTAGGAACACTTGTCACAACCGGAAACGATAATTTGCCTTCTTCTTCAAGAATTGGCATAGTCATCAATAAATCTGGATCGATATTCATCATGTGGATTTCCGGATAATCTAATAACTTGAGTCCTTGCCCATATGCTTTTACAAGAATCGTTTCATTGGAATCCATTTCTTCCAAAACCTCTTTATCCATATAAACCATCGTATGATCAACACCACCATGTGTTCCTGTTACATACCCTGTTTTTGATTTCATCGGCCCATTGATGATCTTCGCCTCATTTCCTACACAGGCAAATGTTTCTAAAGCATGATTTTCCTTGTCGGATGGATTAGCAAGAGAAATTCCTGGTTCAATATGATCACCTGCAATATTCATGCAGCAATCACCAATCGCATGCGAATAAACGATACCACCAGTACCAATTGGTATACGACCTTTTCCATCGTATCCTACATAATATCCTTTTACTCTTGGATGGTCGACACATCCAGTTACTGCTATTTTTACTAGCGCCTCTTTATTATATTTTAACATTATTTGCTCCTTTCTTTTGTCTCATGATTTCAAATGCAATCACGGCTGTAGCGCTTGGCGTATCCAGTGCATTTTTAAAGTCTCGTCCATATTCAATTACGATGTTTTGATTGGAAGCCTGAACGATTTTGGCATTTAATCCACGCAAGGCACCTCCTATAGCCACACAACAAGTATCCGGATATTTTAGCTCATAATGTGCCTTTGCCTGATTGCGATATGCACAATAAAGTGGAATTTCATATTTGTGAACATACTCAACCAATTCTTCATCCGAATAGATAAAATAAATCGGTAGCCTTTCATATGCACCAGCACTAGCTCTTAAGATGATGTTTTCACTCATAGACCAGTCACGATACGGCAATATCAAAGCATTGCATCCAGAAGCATATAGAGAACGAATCAAACTTCCTAGATTATATGGATCTTCCACTCCATTAACGTAGCACAAAAAGCCTTCGATTTTTTCATTTAAAAAAGAATCTTCTCGCTTTTCTGCTTTTAAGATTATTCCGCCATGCGTTTTTCCGGTTGCAATTTCATCAATCACTTCCCTTGTACAAGTCTGAACTTTTACGCCTTGTCTTTTTGCTAAAGAGATAATATACGCAAAATCCTTTGTCCTTTTTTTCTTATCTACATAAAGGATTTCACACTTCCGTTTTTGTTCCTCTAATACCGCCTTACAAGAGATATTTCCTTCAATTATTTTTAACATAAACTTATTATAGTATTTAAAGACATTTTTTTCCATATATGATAGAATTAGCTCGAGGTGTTTTATGCGATTTCAAATTACAGAAGAAATGAAAAAAAGGATCTTCGTGAACTCTTGTTCATTGATCATTCCTTTGTTACTTTTTATGTTTTTCAACCAATTCGAACAAATCAAAGACTTTGTGAATATGTTTCTTGTGATTTGTTTTCCCTTTGTTTTTGGTGTAGCGATAGCGTTCTTGTTGTATAATCCACAAAATTGGCTAGAGAAAAAATTATTTGAGAACTCAAAACTTTCCGCAAGTAAAAAACGCTTGTTATCAACATTATTGACATTCTTGATCGTTATCATCGTTCTTGCTTTATTATGCGCAACGATTATACCAAGTATTATTGATTCCGTATTGACTTTTGCTCAAAATGTCAGCGACTATATGGAAACCTTCACACGTTATGCATATTCTATTGCAAATTCGTTGTATATCTCGGATCAAGATATCCAACAATGGATTGGAAATTTACGAATCGTTGAAACACTCACGGATACGGTTACAACTACTTTGCCAAAGCTCGCAACGTATTCTTATAGCTTTGTCCAAGGAATTATCAATTTCATCCTAGCAATTGTCAGTGGATTCTACATTCTTTTAGACCGTGAAAAACTTATTCGTGTAATCAAAAAATTAAATTATTCCATATTGAATCTTGATACCGCAAAAGGATTAAATTTCTGGATCATGGATGTAAAAACAGTCTTTGAACAATATATTGTTGGTAACATCATTGATTCAACGATCATTGGTATTACATGTTATATTGGAACCTTGCTTCTTCAGATTCCTTATGCTCCAATGATTGGTCTAATCGTTGGAATCACCAATTTAATCCCAGTCTTTGGACCTTTCTTAGGTGCTATTCCAGTTATTGTCATCTTATTGTTGATCAATCCAATATCTGCATTGATCTTTGCGATATTTATTCTTGTCCTTCAACAAGTTGATGGTAATGTTATTAAACCAATTGTTCTTGGAGACAAATTAGGTATGTCTGGATTCTGGATTCTATTTTCTGTTACAATTGGTGGTGGATTATTTGGAATCTTAGGTATGTTCTTAGGTGTTCCAGTATTTGCCCTATTCTATTCAGCATTACGTGAATATTCAAACTTACGTTTAAAATCAAAACATCTAGAAATATAAAAATTGCTCGTACACAAAAATGTACGAGCAATTTTTATTATTTAGATTTCTTCTTTAATTTGAAACTGCAAAAAACGCTAATAAATAAAATACCCATTGATTATATATAATGATCGTAAAATTCATTTTACTAGTAGAAAATATAGTGAATTGACATAAGTATGAAACAAAGCCATTCATAAAAAGAGGTTCCCTATGATAATACATACATATATTGAAACTTTTCAGTCACCGATCAAAAAAGAATGGCTAAATCGCAAGTTAATATTGGATTACACTCATGTGCTTGAGCTATGTTTTGAATATATAGAAACGCTTTATAGTCAATGCGATTATATGGCGCCTAAATAATATGAAGATTTATGGAGCAAGGTTAATTAAATGATTAAACTCTCTATTTAATTTGTCCTTTTTCTTGACATCTTCCACATATATGTCAACTCTTATTTTGATACTTTTAATCTATTATGTTTTAGTATTTGAGTCAAAGTATTTAAGAAAATTAAAATACCATGCCTTTTGTTATTTATACAAAGACATGGTATTTAATTTTACTGAATATCTTTTAATATTTTTTCAATACGATTGCCTTGTTCAAGACTTGTATCCTGAATAAAGATAAGATCTGGCATTTTACGAATCGTCATTCGTTTTGCTAAAGTTGAGCGGATGAATCCTTTTGACTGTCTTAAGATTTTCATTCCGGCATCATTACGTTCTTGTTTACCTAAGAAAGTAACATAAACTTTAGCTTGAGAAAGATCTCTAGTACATTGTACATCCGTAACAGTTACAAATCCTAATTTCGGATTTTTTAGATCAAACTGTAGAATGTTTGAAATCTCTCTTTGAAGGATCATATCTAGTCTTTCATTTTTAACTGTCATGATTACACTTCCTGATCTTCATAAGCTTCAATGATATCGTCAACTTTAATATCATTGTAGTTTTCTATTGTCATACCACATTCAAAACCATTTTGAACTTCTTTAACATCGTTTTCAAAACGTCTTAATGATCCAAGTTTACCATCATAGATGACAATACCTTCACGGATCAAACGAACCTTGCAATCGCGCTTAATGTGACCATCCACAACTTTACATCCCGCAATTGTACCAACTTTTGAAACTTTATAGGTTTGACGAACTTCAGCCTGACCAATTACAACTTCTTCATATACAGGAGCAAGCATACCTTTCATTGCAGATTCTAACTCTTCCAAAGCTTTATAGATGATGTTATGAAGACGGATTTCAATGCCTTCTTCTTCCGCTTTTTTACGGATTGCAGCACTTGGACGAATATTGAAACCATAAATGATCGCATTTGAAGCACTCGCTAATAAGATATCAGATTCAGTGATTGTACCAACTGTAGAGCGAATTACATTTACGCGTACTGTATCCACTTCTAATCGTTCCATGCTTGCCTTTAATGCTTCAGCACTACCTTGAACGTCAGCTTTGATCAATACATTGATTTCTTTAACGTCTCCTTCATCAATCTTCTTGGCAAGATCTTCCAAGGACATAGCACTTGATGCGTTACGTTCTTTTTCGATTTGTTTTTCAAGACGATGGGAAGCGATTTCCTGAGCTTTCTTATAGTTATCATAAGCCATGAATACATCACCAGCTCTAGGAACATCATTTAAACCTATAATCTCAACTGGACAGCTTGGTTCTGCTTTCTTGATTTCCATACCTTTATCATTTGTCATCTTACGAACACGACCATAAGAAGTTCCTACGACAATACTGTCTCCAGAATGTAATGTACCTCTTTGTACCAATAAAGTCGCAACTGGTCCTCTACCTTTATCCAGTTTTGCTTCAACCACTGTACCGCTGGCAAGTTGATCTGGATTTGCTTTTAATTCAGCCATATCCGCAACTAATAGAACTGTTTCCAATAAATCTGAAACACCTGTTCCCTGTTTTGCAGAAACATTCATGAAGATCGTATCTCCACCCCATTCTTCAGGCATGATACCAAGTTCTGCCATCTCAGACATAATACGATCTGGGTTAGCACCTGGCTTATCGATCTTGTTAACCGCTACAACAATTGGAACTCCGGCTGCTTTGGCATGGTCAACTGCTTCTTTTGTCTGTGGCATGACACCATCATCAGCGGCAACGACAATAATAACGATATCGGTTACTTGAGCACCGCGAGCACGCATAGCTGTAAACGCCTCATGTCCTGGTGTATCAAGGAAAGTTACTTTACGTCCTTTTAAAGAAACCTGGTAAGCACCGATGTGCTGTGTGATTCCACCAAATTCTCCACTTGTGACATTGGTTTTACGAATCGTATCCAACAATGTTGTTTTACCATGGTCAACATGTCCCATGATCGTTACAACTGGAGGTCTTGGAACCATCTTCGAAGCATCTTCTTCGATATTACCAATCTGTTCTTCGATATCATCTTCATCAATGATCACTTCTTTATGAACTTCAACACCAAATTCCATGCAGATCAATTCAATGTCATCATCACTCAATACGGTATTGATCGTAGACATATTTCCCATCATAAATAGGAATTTAATGATTTCAGAACTATTTTTATGGAGTAAATTTGCCAACTGACCAACTGTCAAAGGTTCACTATATGTTATCTCCTTTACTGCTTCTACTTTACGAGGAGCACTATTTGTGTTCTTGTGTTTGTTAGGTCCTTTTTTACTAGGTTTTCTTCTTGGTCTATTGTTATTTGGCATGTAAAGTCACCTACCCTTTCATCTCTTTCATAATGGCTTTGGCAAAGCCATCTTCACATATCGCCAAAGAATTAATTGAACGATGACTGATCTGATCAAATAATTCTGGTTCAACTTCAAGCCATGGGACATTGTAAAATGCACATTTGTCTTTTAGCTTTTTCTTCCGATTTTGACCACATATTGCACTAATCAAAACCAGCTTTGCCGTATTCTTTTGAATGCTTGGGATCAAAGCATCTCCCAATGCGACTTTTCTTGCTTTAAAGGCAAACTGAATCAAAGATACAGCTTTATTTTTCACGAACTAACTCCAATAGCTCGTCATAAATGGATTCAGGAATTTCAGTTTCTAATGCTTTGGCCAATGCTTTGTTCTTTTTTGCCTTCAAGATCGTTTCCTCACTTTTTTGAACATAAGCACCATGCCCATTCTTTTTCCCAGTTAGATCCACAACAACTTCTGATTCTGGTGTTCTTACAACTCGAATCAATTCCTTCTTCGGAAAACGCTCTTGTGTAACAACACATTTTCTCATTGGTATTTTTCTCATAGTTACCTCTAATCGTAGTATTCATCATATTCTTCATAGTCAACATCGTCATCCCAGGCATTTTCTTCTTCATATTCTGCCTCTTCGATTTCTGCTAACTCTTCTTCTGAATAGATTGGCTTCATCTGTTCAAACATAGCTTTTTTCTTCTGAAGTTCTTCTTCTTTTTGCTCATCTTTTGTATCTACATGTGTTTCTTCGACTTTCTTCTTAGGCTTAGAAACTATCTGTTCACTCTTGTTGCTAGCATCGGCGAAGTTTTCAAATTTAGAAGTATATTCTTTAATGTCTGCAGCTGTTTTTTCTTTACGTTTTTCTTTGGCAATACGAGCTGCTTCTTCCATTTCATCCAATTCAGATTCTCTTTCTTTTTCAAATAAAGTTGTTGTATTCTGATGGATTGGACCTTCAACTTCTTCATAAGTTGTTGTATCGATATCATCATCGTAGTCAAAATCAGCTACATCCACATTTTCAATTTCGATTTCAGAATGCTTAAGTTCTTCGATTTTCTGCTGCTGTTTATAAGCACGTTCTTTTGCCTTTTTCGCTTCGTATTCTTCTTGAAGTTCTTTGGCAATTGTCATGTAATCAATACCTAATTCCTGCATTTCACTTTCTGATTTGATATCGATCTTACGATTTGATAATTTAACCGCAAGACGAGCATTTTTACCACGTTTACCAATTGCTAAAGACAATTGAGAATCAGGAACAACAACGATCAAACCATCTTTTACATTTTCATTTGGAATGACCGCAACAGCTTCACTAGGACTTAATGCATTCTCGATCAATTCAGAGATATTATCGCTCCATTCAAAGATATCGATCTTTTCACCGTTCAATTCATTAATGATTGTTTGAACACGTGATCCACGAGGCCCGATACAAGCACCAATAGGATCAATATTCTCATTGTGTGAATATACCGCAATCTTACATCTTTCACCTGGATCTCTAGCAATTGCTTTGATTTCTATAATTCCATTATAAATCTCAGGAACTTCTCTTTCAAATAAGCGACGTACAAACACTGGTGTTGCACGAGATACCAAAACTTGTGCTCCTTTTGTTTCTTTGTTGACTTCTGTAATAACAACCAATAATTTCTGTCCTTCATAGTATTTTTCAGTTGGAATCTGTTGTGATTTTTTCAACATTGCCAATGTTTTCCCGATGTTGACAATTACAAATTTTTCTTCAACAGTTTCGACTACACCTAATACCATTTCATCAAGCTTATCGCAATATTCTTCATATACTTGTGCTTTTTCAGCTTCACGAATCTTTTGTTTCATGACATTTTTTGCCAGAACAACAGCCGCGCGATCAAATGTCGTAAAGTCTACTTCTTCATTTACAAAATCATCTAGCTGGATGTTCTTGTTTACTTTTCTTGCATCGTCTAAAGAAATTTCCAATTCATCATCTTCTACATCTTCAACGACTTTACGCTGATGATAAATGTGAATAATTCCATTTTCAATAACAACTTCTACATAAGCATCTGGAATTTCAATGTGTTTCCTGTAAGCTTTGGTCAACGCTTCTCGTAAAGCATCCTCTACAATTTCACTTGATAATTGACGATCATTTTCAATTCCCTGCAAAGCTTTTTGTAATGTGTCTACTTTTAATTTCATACTTTTCTCCCTTACAATTTTACCGCTGTCATAATCACATTAATATTGTTACGATCGATCTCTATTGTTTTATTTCTTGTCTTTTCTTTATACGCAACTACGATCGAATCATCATTTACTTCTTTAAGATCCCCCAACACTTGATCAAGACCTTGTTTTGGATCAACAAGCTTAACGTATACATATTTGCCAATCGCATCACGAAGCTGTTGGTCTGTCTTCAATTCTCTTTCTGCACCTGGAGAACACACTTCCAACATATATTCTTTCGCATACCAATCTTTATTATCTAATAGAGTTCCAATTACATCACTACACATAGCGCATGTATCAAGATCCATCGTTCCATCTTTTTTTTCAACTGAAATCTGTAAAATAGGTGGATTTTGATTTGTCAACCATTCAATATCATATAGTACACAATCTTTTTCATTTAATACCGGCTCGATCCATTCTTTAAGAATATCTAGATTCATCTGTTCTTCCTTTCCAAAATTAAGGAGTGGTTTCACCCACTCCTTTTGTTTCTATCAATATTAATTTAGCACAACATCTTTGAATATTCAAGTAAAATCAATGAAAAACTACTCTGTTTCGATCAATCCATATCCACCGTTGTGACGTCTGTATACAACTGCGATTTTTTTAGTTTCATCATCTGTATAAATGAAGAAATCATGTCCTAATAATTCCATTTTCATGATTGCCTCATCAAGGCTCATTTCAACTGGAACAATTGATTTTGTCTTAACAAGTTCATCATCTTCTTCATCATATTCATTAAAAATTTCATGATCGATAAAGGCAGCTGCCAAAGATTCTTTATTCTTTCTTGTCAAACGAGTCTTCTGACGACGAATTTGATCTTCAAGTTTATCAACGACTTTATCAATAGCACTATAGAGATCATCATCTATAACTTCAGCACGCAAGATCGCATGCTTAGTTGGAATTGTTACTTCAATCTTTTGTTTTGTTGGATACGTACGAACCAATACATTGGCTGTATCATCTTCTCCAATAATAAAATACTTAGTTAAAGTATTTAATTTCTTTTGAATCTTCTCAGAGATTCCTGGTGTAACTGTAATGTTTTTTCCGACAATATTAACTTTCATAAGAATACCTCCTTAGCTATATTGTTCTTCTGATTAGATTATATCACCAATATCTTTGAATTCACAATTTCGTGACTTATTGGTCCAAAATGTTCAAATATTCAACCATCTTTTCCAAAGGTAATTGACCCGGCGCACTGGATGTGGTAAGGCTACAAAAAGTGTATTCACTACCAAACATTTCGCCTATGATTCGAGAAATCATGCCCATATCAGACATGGAAATTGCACATTTTTTCGAAGTTGTCTTGTGCTCATAACAAGATAATAATAATGTTAATACATCTTCTTTGCTTTGCGGCATACAAGCAATTTTTTCCATAAATGGCTGATATTTATCTATCTGTTTCCAAAATTCAGATATATTTTCTGGTGTTTTATTAAAGTTATGATAGCTGATGATACAACGATCCAAATACTGCTTATACTTTGTATCTTGAAAATGTTTTAAATGTAAAAGCTCAATGTCAACAATCGCATCTGGAACTTGAAAAAGCTCAATGATCTTTTTTTCATAAACCGTATGATTCATATCGGCTTCTCCACCATCCTGTTTGCTACGAAGTGTAAGAATACATTTTTTCTTAGTGTGAGCTAGAAGTTGAATTAGATCTTCAATCTTATATGCCTTGGCACGATCAAGACGAATCTCAATCAAATCACACGCACATTCATTCATCATTTCCAACTCTTTAAGAGCATCATTAAAATTTAAATAGAAAAATGGACATATTATTTTCATAAATCTTCACCAAAATCATTTTAACATATTTTTGAAAAAAGTTATGAAAACATCTTGAAAACAACATGTAAATAGGTTACAATGCACTCATGAAAAAATATATAAGCTTTCGATTTACAATCTAATCCCTTAAGAAAAATCAAACGATGTGTTGATTCTTTTTTTGAGGCTTATACAAGAGCATTTCACGCATGAGATGCTCTTTATTTTTTCAAGAAGGAGAATTTTTATGCAATATGGATTAATTGGAGAACATCTAGGACATAGCTTCTCAAAAATGATTCATGAAAAATTTGGCTACTATTATTACGATTTAAAAGAGGTATCTAAGGATCATATCGTAGATTATTTAAAAGAACATCCTTTTAAGGGAATCAATGTTACGATTCCCTATAAAGAAATCGCCTTTAAAGCCTGCGATTACCTAGACGAACAAGCCAAATCCATTCAAGCCTGTAACTGTATCGTAAACAAAAATGGAAAACTCTATGGACACAATACAGATTATGATGGCATCGTTGAAACATTTAAATGCTTTGATATCGATCTGAAAGATAAAAAAATCCTTATCTTGGGAAAAGGCGGTGCCAGCAAAGCCTTTGAAGCTGTTTGTAGAGACCATCAGGCTGCTATGGTGCAAATCGTCTATTATAAACCATATCTAGGATGTATCACATATGAAGATGTACAAAAATCTTATTTAGATGTTGATATCTTAATTAATGCCACTCCAGTTGGGATGGCCATGCATTCTAATGTATCCCCTATAGATCTTTCCCGTTTTACAAATCTAGAATTTGTCTTTGATGCGATATACAATCCATTAAATACAAAATTGATCCAGCAGGCCAAAAAACTAAACATTCGCTGTACCAACGGATTGCTCATGCTAGTAGCGCAAGCCAAATATGCAGCCGAATATTTTCTAGATAAAAAAATTGACGTTGATTTAGATTCGTTAGTTGACACGATCATTTTGCAAACATGCAACTTAGTTTTTATTGGAATGCCAAGCTGTGGTAAATCAACAGTATCTAGATATCTTGCCAATAACCTTCATAAAGAATGGATCGATCTTGATGAAGAAATTGAAAAAGAAGCTAAAATGACGATTGCTGAGATCTTTGAAAAATATGGTGAAAATAGATTTCGTGAAATCGAAACACAGGTAACGTTTAAAAACTGTATCAAAAACAATGTCATTATTGCCTGTGGAGGTGGAATCATACTTAGAGAAGAAAACATTGAGGCCCTATCACAAAACGGGATCATCATTTATCTGGATAGACCTTTAGATAACCTCATCAGATTTGATCCATCCAGACCTAAACTTAAAGAAGGGATCCATACACTGTATAAAGAAAGAAAAGATCTTTATGAAAAAGCCTGCGATATCAAGATAAAAAACGATAAAACAATTCAAAAAACAATGCAAACATGCATAGAATGCTTAAAGAACAAAAATATATATAAAAAATTTAAATAAAGGAGTGAATAAATATGATTATTACATTAAAGAAAGAAGCACCAAAACAGGAAGTCGATAAGTTATTAAAAAAATTCGAGAACATGGACCTTCAGGTAACCTTGATTCAGGGAGCCAACTATAATGTCTTTGGTTTGGTTGGTGACACTAGCAAGGTTGATGAAAAAAGCGTATTAGCCAACCCAATAGTATTTAATGTACAACGAGTTGCTGAGCCATACAAACTTGCCAACCGTATGTTCCATCCTGAAGATACTGTTGTCAATGTCAATGGAATCGAAGTTGGTGGAAATAAGATCGTTATGATTGCTGGGCCATGCAGTGTTGAAGGTGAAAATCAAATCTGTCGTATTGCTCAACAAGTTAAAGATGCAGGGGCATGTATGCTACGCGGTGGAGCTTACAAGCCTAGAACAAGTCCATATGCTTTCCAGGGAATGGGAACCAAAGGAATCTTAGCTTTAGGTAAGGCAAGAAAACTTACCGGTTTGCCAGTTGTTTCTGAATTAATGGCCGTTGAGCATTTAGATGAATTCGTAGAACATGTGGATGTAATCCAAATTGGTGCCAGAAATATGCAAAACTTTGATTTATTAAAAGCGGTTGGACGAACAAAGAAACCAATTCTTTTAAAACGTGGACTTGCCAATACGATTCAGGAATGGATCATGGCAGCTGAATATATCATGTCTGAAGGCAATCCAAATGTTATCTTCTGTGAAAGAGGAATTCGAACATTTGAACCATATACCCGTAACACGTTGGATCTAAGCGTTGTTCCAATTATTAAAGAAAGAACACACCTGCCTATTATTATTGACCCAAGTCATGCTGCCGGAGATTGGAAATTAATCGAAAGTCTATCTTTAGCTGCTATTGCAGCAGGAGCAGACGGATTAATCATTGAAGTACACGATGATCCTGCCAATGCATGGAGCGATGGTTCTCAGAGCTTGAAACCAGAAAAATATGCAGCCTTAGTTGAAAAAGGTAAAGTGATCGCAAAAGTTATCGGTCGTACATTATAAAAGAAACAGTATCTGAAACTTACAACAGATACTGTTTTTCTTTACCTTCTTCAATTAAATCAAGTCTTCGTTTATAATCTGGCATGACCTTAGACAATATTTCATAAAACAACTTCGAATGATTTGGTTCTAAAAGATGAACAAATTCATGACAAACCACATATTCGACAAATTCAACAGGATAATGAACCAATTCAAAATTAAGGGTAATAAAATTGGAATCTGGATGACAAATTCCCCAGCTTCTTTTCATCGTTCGAACTTTTAAAGCCGGTTTATTTAAAGAATACTCCTTAAATCTCAAAAGCGTCATATCCATAATATCTTCAAAGACTTCTTTTGCGTATCGATTTAAAAATTCTTTAAACACCACAGTTTCATCAGCACACGGTTTTGTTTGAATAAGGATCTCATCCTCGCAAGTTGTAATATGATTGGTCTGTCCCTGTGCTTTTTTAATTTTAAAGCTTTTTCCAAACAATCGTATCATCCCCGGATGACTTTGTACTTTGATTTTTTCGGTATATTGTTTCACAAATTGTTTGATTGTATCATCGGTGCAAAAGGGATCTGCATGTACGACCAACTCGCCCCCTGAAGCTATGCTCATGCGAATACCTTTTCGTTTTGATACTTTTACTACATAATCAATTGAGTCTATCTTCTGATTCTTCGCAATGTCTGACATATGATGAGCCTCCTACTTCCCTTTGCTCCATTTGTCCCCTTAATGTGCGTGTTAATAATATAACATATGTAAAAGTAAATTAATATATGTAAATTATGAAAAAATTTGTGATAGAATGACAAAGGTGATCTTACATGTATAACAATCCATATCCTTATTCATCAGATAACAAACGCTATTGTACTATGAACTACTATTTTCAAACAAAATACCACAAAAAAGTCGCAAAAGTACCATTGAATGCTGGATTTACCTGTCCAAACCGTGATGGAACCAAAGGCACTCATGGCTGTACTTTTTGTTCCGCAAAAGGTTCCGGTGACAGCATTCTTGGCTTCTTTCAAGATTTAAACACACAATATCAAAAAGGGTTAACAAGAATGCAATCTAAATGGCCTGATTGTCTTGGTTTTGCCTATTTTCAAGCTTATTCCAATACCTATGCCAGTCTAGACAGCTTAAAACAAATCTATGATCCTTTTATAAAAGATCCTACAGTAACTGGTATTTCGATTGCGACTCGTGCTGACTGTCTAGATGATGAAAAAATTGCTTATTTTGATTCTCTAGCCAAACAAAAAGAAGTTTGGATCGAGCTAGGTCTTCAAAGCATTCATGAAAAAACGATGCAAATGTGCAATCGACAACATTCTACTCAAATTGTTGAAGATGTCGTTAATAAATTAAAACAAACTTCCATCAAATCCTGTGTTCATATCATGAACTCATTACCATACGAGACCAAAGATATGATGTTAGAGACTGCACAATGGATAGCTAGCTGCAAGCCAGATGCGATTAAAATACATATGCTTCATATATTACAGAGCACACAGATGGCATTACAGTTTTTTAACGAAAGATTTCCTCTTTTATCAATTGAAGACTATGTAGATGTCGTCATTCGACAACTGGAAGTTTTACCACCAGATCTGATCATTGAAAGGCTTACCGGAGATGGTATGGCAGATGATTTGATTGAACCTAAATGGACGATGAAAAAAACTATCGTATTAAATGAAATTGATAAAGAGATGGTTAGACGAAATACCTGGCAGGGAAAATATTACAAAAAATAGGATCGCATGACGATCCTATTTTAGTTCAAGACAATAATAGTTTTTCTTTCCTCTACGTACAATAGAGTAATTTTTTACACATACACAATGGTTATCTGGAGTCATCATATAATCTGGATCTGTGATCTTCGTACCATTGACCATGATTGAATTACCTTTGATCCATTCTCTTGCCTCACGACGACTTGACGCAATTCCACTTTCCACCAATGTTTCCAATAGGTTTTTTCCCTGTTCACAATGAAGCTTTTCCATGTTGCGAATCGCATCTAATTTTTGGTCATCTGTTAACTCTTGGATCTTACCCCTAAATAATGCTTCAGTAATCTTCAACGCGCAATCTAAACCTTCCTGACCATGAAGATCACGTACAACTTCACTAGCAAGTGTTTTCTGTGCTAAACGTTTGTGTGGCTCATTCTGCAAAGAAACTTCCAATTCTTCAATCTGTTCTCTTGTAAGGAAAGTCAATTTCTTTAAATATTCAATGACTTTACGATCATCAGTATTAAATAAGAATTGATACAATTCATAAGGAGATGTTTTATTTGCATCCAACCATACTGTTCCAGATTCACTCTTACCGAATTTTGTTCCGTCCGCTTTAGTGATCAAAGGCATTGTTAAACCATAACATTTAACATCCGCTCCACATTTTTTACGAATCAATTCAAGACCTGAAGTAATATTTCCCCATTGATCCTGTCCACCGATCTGCAAAGTACAATTTTTTTCCTGATACAAGTGTAAAAAGTCTAAAGACTGAAGGATCATATAAGAAAATTCTGTATAACTGATACCTGTATCCAGACGTTTTTTTACAGTCTCTTTATTGATCATGTAATTTACGTTAAAGAACTTCCCATAATCTCGCAAGAAATCAATCACAGAAATATCTTTGGTCCAGTCCAGGTTATTGACCATCTCAAATCCCCAAAGCTTAGAAATTTGTGCATGCAAGGCATCATAATTGGCCTTAAGTGTTTCCTGGGTCAACATATTTCTTTCACCAGTTGCCTTTGGATCTCCAATAAATCCAGTAGCACCTCCAACCAACATAATTGGATGATGTCCGTGTTTTTCGAGACGTTTTGCCATTAACAAAGAAGAGTAATGTCCAATGTGCAAACTATCTGCTGTTGGATCTGTCCCAATATAAAATGTCAACTTTTCATTATTAATTGCATCCTTTACTTCTGGGCTTGTAATATTATCTACAAGACCTCGCCATTCTAATTCTTCAAATAGGTTCATATTCATTTCCTCCTAATAAAAAAACGTCCTTAATAAGGACGTTATAAACGCGGTACCACCTTACTTCATGTATGTTTACATGCACTCAAACCTTTAACGCAGGTATACGTCATATCATGAAGCTCCGAGGTGTATTCCATAGGCTCAATCAAGACTTTTCACCAGCCAGCCCTTCTCTAAGCACGAACTCCTATGTACTATTTCTCTTCATTGCGATATGCATATTATACATGATTAATTTTAAAAGGCAATAAGAAAAAATTGAATCATTTCAATAAGATAAGATAAAAAGAACCTCACATTGAGGTTCTAAATTAATGCTAGTTTGCGACGATATTAATGACCTTTCCTTTAACCACAATAACTTTACGAATTGTTTTTCCTTCAATTTGACGTTTTACTGTTTCAAGTTCCATTGCCTTTTCTTTTAATTCATCTTCCTGAGTTCCAACTGGAACATCAAATTTACCACGAACTTTTCCGTTTACCTGTACGACAACGGTTACATTTTCTTCGACTAGAACAGATTCATCATATGTTGGCCATGGTTCATAGGCAATGGATTTGTCATGTCCTAATTTTTGCCACATTTCTTCACCTAAATGTGGAGCATAACATGATAATAGTTTAACAAATCCTTCAGCATATCCTTTATAAAGTGTTTTTGCCTTATATGCATCATTAATAAAGATCATCATCTGCGCAATTGCTGTGTTTAAACTAAGTGTTTCAATATCATTCGAAACTTTCTTCACGGTCGCATTATACGCTTTATCTAACTCATGATCGTTTTCTTCGGTTACCTTACCACTTTCAACAATCAAACGATAAACACGTTCCAACCATTTACGCGAACCTTCAACACCCTGTTCGCTCCAAGGTTTGCTAGCTTCCAATGGTCCCATGAACATTTCGTATAAACGAAGGGTATCCGCACCATATTTTTCAACAACATCATTCGGGTTCACAACAAATTCAGGGAAACGTTTTCCCATTTTGATACCGTTTGCGCCCAAAATATATCCTTGATGAACAAGCTTTTTAAATGGTTCTTTTACAGGTACCAATCCTTTATCATATAAGTAGTTTGTCCACATTCTCGAATACAATAAGTGGCCAACTGCATGTTCAGGACCACCAATATACAAATCAACCGGCATCCAGTGTTTCAATAATTCATAGTCGGCAAATTCTTTGTCGTTATGCGGATCGATATAACGTAAGAAATACCAACTACTTCCCGCGCTGCCTGGCATAGTACTTGTTTCGCGTTTTCCCTTTTTACCGCCAATTTCCACATTGACCCAGGAATCGGCTTTTTCAAGTGGACTGGCTCCTGTTTTGCTAGGAGAGTAATCTTCAAGTTCAGGAAGAATCAAAGGTAATTGATCATCACTTAAGGCAATCATATCACCATCTTCCATATGCACGATAGGAATTGGTTCTCCCCAGTAACGCTGGCGAGCAAAGATCCACTCACGTAAACGATAGTTCACATGCTTCTTTCCACAGTTGTGTTCTTCTAACCAATCGATCATCGTATTGATTGCATCATCTTTATTTAATCCATTCAAGAATCCAGAATTGATATGAACCCCATCCTGTGTCCAAGCTTCTTCTTCAACATTTCCACCTTCTAAGACAGGAATGATCTCGATACCAAATTTTTTAGCAAATTCATAGTCTCTTGTATCATGTGCAGGAACAGCCATAATAGCCCCTGTACCATAAGATGCTAATACATAATCAGAAATCCAGATTGGAATTTCTTTTCCATTTACAGGATTGATCGCATAGGCGCCGGTAAATACACCTGTTTTATCTTTGTTTAACTGTGTTCTTTCCAATTCAGATTTAGTTGCACAAGCTGCTTTATACGCTTCTACTTCTGCTTTTTTATCCTCTGTTGTGATTATATCAATCAAATGATGCTCTGGTGCTAAAACACAGTATGTAGCCCCAAATAAAGTATCACAACGTGTCGTAAAGACAGTAAAACTTTCTTCATGGCCCGCCACTTGGAAATCAACATGAGCTCCAATTGATTTTCCGATCCAGTTACGTTGCATTTCCTTTGTGGATTCTGGCCAGTCAATCTCATCCAAGCCTTCTAACAAACGATCGGCATATTTTACAATATCAATGACCCATTGACGCATATTTTTGCGAACAACAGGATAGCCTCCACGCTCGCTTTTTCCATCAATCACTTCATCATTAGCCAATACGGTTCCAAGTTCCTCGCACCAGTTAACTGGCATTTCTACACATTTAGCTAAACCATCTTCAAATAACTGTTTAAAGATCCACTGAGTCCATTTATAGAAATCTGGATCACAAGTAGATACTTCTTTTGTCCAGTCATAGCTAAAACCTAACATTTTTAATTGTTTAGTAAAGACTTCAATATTATGTTTTGTAAATCCATCCGGATGATTTCCTGTCTGAATCGCATATTGTTCAGCTGGCAACCCAAAACTATCAAAGCCCATTGGATGCAATACATTATATCCCTGCATTCTTTTCATTCGACATACGATATCGGTTGCAGTATAACCCTCTGGATGTCCGGCATGAAGACCCACTCCAGAAGGATATGGGAACATATCTAATGCATAATATTTTGGCTTAGAAAAATCATGTACATCTGTATAGAAAGTTTGATTTTCATCCCAGTAATTCTGCCATTTTTTTTCGATTTCCTTGTGGTCAAAGCTCATTTTCTCTTCCTCCTAAATAAAAAAAACGTCCTTATCTAAGGACGTTATAAACGCGGTACCACCTTAGTTCATAGATTTCTCTATGCACTTTTTTCTTTTAACGCAAGAAATACGGATAACATTACTTATCGACTCCCCAGCAAGTTCAAAGGATTTGAATACCGATTCTCACCAAACATCAGCTCTCTAAAATTCAAAGCATCTTTTACTACTCTGGTTCAAAATCATCTGATAAAAATTTATCAGATTTTAGTTAAATAGTCAATGCCACTAATTCCTTTTTCATCATAGAATACCTTTAATACAAAATCATCATATTGACACGAAATGTATGTATTTTCATCTATAAAGATTATGGTATGTCCATTGATCTCTTCCATCTTCTTTAAAATCAATTGATCCTTTGAAAAATTACATCGACGAACTAGATTATTGTTTTCAATCATCATCTTTGCATGTGAAATACATGATAGATCAACAATTGATTGACGATTTGCCTGGATTAGATACGCAGAGTTCAAAACATAGATAGACATTAATGATATGATCTGTAACAATAGCGCAAAACAAATTAAAGCTAACCAGGAAGCATATCCATTAGGCAATCTGCACTGAATATGTTTTCTTGTCTTTTTGATATCGCAAGTATATTTTTTCGTCTTCTTCAATAAATTCAGCATATTCTATATTTTCTATCAAGATTTCATATCCATCTCGTTTAACCAAGCGATTACGATCGAATTCAATTCGAATTTGATCATGTTCATATATCATATACAAAGCCTTTTCTTTAACCTCTTTATCCTTGGATACCGCTACAATCTGACGCAATTGCAGGATTGCGAATTGATCTTGATGATTTGGACGATAGTTGATAAAAATGACACATGTTCGTAAATAGATTACCGCACAAAAAGACACGATCAAAGTGATAAATAGCGCAAT
The DNA here is from genome assembly GCA_946408025.1 of uncultured Faecalitalea sp. Taxonomy (GTDB): domain Bacteria; phylum Bacillota_I; class Bacilli_A; order Erysipelotrichales; family Erysipelotrichaceae; genus Faecalitalea. The sequence goes on along the minus strand of CAMJQJ010000020.1, from coordinate 4,833 downwards.
CAAAGCTTCAATCATGGTAAAACCATTTGGTATTGATTTCTTTGTCCACATAATAGCCAAAATCATCTTCTACGATCTCAAAAACACTAAGCAAAACTCCTGCGCATAAAATCAATACAAACAAACCAAACAATGCATCTGTTAATATAAAACCATTTTTCTTATTCAATTCGCACTCGCCCACTTCCTAATTGAAAGATCAATTTTTTTGTATTTTGCTGATCATTACACTCTAAAGTATTTGCCTTTGAAATATTTCCTTTAGCATTATAGTGAAAACTTAAAGTTTCACATGCAATTGAATCATCAAATTCATAGTATTCTCCATCAAATATGGCATGATCTTCAAAAATCTCAACACTTGTTTCTCGTTTTTCTATAAATGCTTTCTCCTGCATCAAAACACAATACGACATTAGCTTTTCCATAAAAATAGTTAAATTTGATCGATTTTGATTTTGTGATACCCCTATGGACAATACACATACGATCAAGAGTACGATCAAGCTTTCTATCATCGTAAAACCATTATTGCGTACTTGCCTGTCCATCTACAATCACCACTGTTTCGCCAGAAGGGCAACGATCTTGTCCTTCTTTTAAATATCCTTTATTGATTAATTCCTGTACACTTGTAGGTGTAGTTAAATTATCTATTTCATACAAGATAATTTGTGAATCTACAATATCTAGTAGGGCCTGACATCCTTTATCACGTATGATTTTCTCTTTTTGTTGGATATTGGGTAACGTGATCAATAATAATAAAGCAATCACTAACATAACGATCATCATTTCTAAGACAGTAAATCCATTCTTTTTATTCTGCATTTTCATTATTCCTTTCTAAATCGTATTTAACATATTCAGTGGCAACAACATGATCTGATATACAACTAGTACTAAGATACCTACACAGCTATACGAAAACACTTGCATCGTAATGATCAGCTTATTAATGATCGTTTTAAAGGATTCAACGGCCTGTTCATAGTAAACTTTTAGAATCGTAACAAGATCCGCACTATTCATCCCAATCTTAAAGAAGACAAGGAATGTCTTGTCAAAAGGAATCGTGTTTATGATCGCTTCCAATCTCTTTCCTTCTAAAAGCTCCTGATAGATTCGGCTTCCAAAATAATGAACTTCCTGAAAGAAATTCATTTTCGATAATATTTTAAAGCATGATTTTGATGTAAGATTCGAAGCCAATAAAGATTCTAAAATAATTGAAAATTGAATTGAAACATATAGTTGATAAATCTTGTTTTTTAATAAGTATGGAATGATCCTTTCTTTAAAAACAGGAACTTTTACATATAAAAGCATCAATACCAATAATACGAGCATACAGATAAACAATACAGTAAACAAAATTTCTAGAAGATCCAGTAATAAAAAACCATTTTTATCATTTGAATACACCATCATGGAAGGAACGATTGATTTAGAAAAGAATAGGATCATGAAATAAGCAAAACAAAAGATGAAGATCGGATACGCAATCTTAGTAAAAAAACGATAAGAAATCGTTTTCGAACTGTTATCAATTCGTTCTGCACATGTTAAAGCCTGTTTAAAAGACATATGCTCAGCTAAAATATGAATGATCTTAAAGAGTTTTGAAGTTTGACCATCACATAAGATATCAATCAATACTTCTCCATTTTTTAATCTATTTATGATCTTATCCTGCTCTTTAAAGCAGAGCTTGATAACATTCTTAGTGTCTAATCCTTGATCTAATAAAAGCTTCATCTTTACGAGTTCACCTTTGGAAATCTTTAATGTCGAGCTGGGCTTGCGGATCAAAGATATATCCTTGTTCAACAGCGTTTTGAATCTCATCCTCCAATTTCCTGTGTTCCTTTGGATATTCGCGTTTTTCGATCGCATGATCAAGTGCTTTGGCATTAAGAATTTCATATACACACTCCTTTCTAAGAATATCCTTTGTCTTATAAAGACGTTGAGAAATTATAGCTGTTAAAGTATTTTTTAGATCATACTCATTTAAACCAAAATCTAATAAACGATGAAGACTCTCCAAAGCATTCTTAGCATGTAAAGTAGTAAAGACCATATGACCTGTTAAAGCTGCGCGTATGACCATCCTGGCTGTATAGGCGTTTCTTGTTTCACCTATCAAAATCACATCAGGATCATGCCTTAATAATTCCTCAATCCCCTTTTCGTATGTAAAGCCCATGGGTTCATTGATCTGCAGCTGTAAATACAATTCATCTTCAATTTCAATGGGATCTTCAAGACTAATGACATTGTATTGATCCTTGCAGGCAATTTCATGCAAAATCGCATGTAGCGTTGTCGTTTTACCTGAATTCGTCGGGCCAGAAAAAATAACCAAACCTTGCCTACAATTTGTTAAACTTTTTAAAAACGAAACGCTTTTAGGATCATAGGTAAGATGATCTATAGCCATAGAGGGATTGGTCCTTAACAAGCGTAAGACTCCTGTTTGTATCGATTGATTTACAATGACGCTAAAACGACAAAAGATTTCTTTCAAATCTAACTGCACAGAAAATTGTCCACTTTGAGGGCATAAAGGGTTGGTTAGATCAAAACCGGCAATAAATTTCATATATTCAAACACGCCCTTATCCCAAATATCTTGTTCAATCTTCTCCATTCCTAAATCATTTCGAAACTGGATATCCATATGATCTTGTTTAACAATAAAGTGGATATCACTGGCTTTATGCTCAATAGCAAGTCGTATCAAACTATATAAGAGTTCTTCCATTTCACTTCCTCCTATAATCTAATACAATTGATATCTCTAAAAAGACAAAAAAAAATCGACTTTCGTCGATTAGTTTTGCAGATATGGATTCCACCGTCTTTCCAGATCCAAAGTTGTCGATGGACCATGCCCAGGATAGATGGTATAATTTTGATCAAATTGTACAAATTTTTTTAAAGATTGAGACATTGCATACTCACTACCTGTTTCCAGATCCATTCTTCCAATAGATCCTTGGAAAATAAAGTCTCCAGTAAAAAGTTTGTTATCAATTTTAAAGACAGTTGAGCCTATAGAATGACCCGGAAAGAAAAATACTACTACATCAAAAGTTCCAATTGTCATTAAACCTTCTTTAAAAGTTTTAGGTTTAGCATGACTGACAACATGAGTAAAAAATGTACTTGATCCATTTAAATCTGGATCGCTTAAAAATTGTACTTCATATGGATTGACATAGACATCCACATCATGATTTTTTAGGATGGAATCAATTCCTCCAATATGATCAAAGTGGGCATGCGTCAATAGAATTGCATCTAAATTCGCATGTTCTTCTTCTAATAAATGGTCTAAATCTTGAAAATCAGAACCTGGATCGATGACTAATGCATGACCATCCTGAATCAATAAATAACAATTAGCTTGAACCGGTCCCAATGCTCTTGTGATGATTTTCATGAACAATACATAAAAAAGACCACAATCGGTCTTTTTTATTTTTTCTCCTTATGATCCGTTTTCTGATTACATTTTGGACAATATTTCTTTATAGTCATACGTTCAGGATGTTTCTTTTTATTTCTTGTACCAATGTAATTTTCTTCTCCACAAACAGAACATTTAAATGTAATACGATCTCTCATGGTCTGTCCTCCTCACATTTACTGATTGAGTATAACATATTCTGCTATTCATTGACAAGTTCGATTTTGTTTTATTGTGGGTATAACTCAAAATATTTTTGAAGTACTTCAGGCACCACTTCAGTCGTACAAATATTAGGAGCTACGCTTTGATCGTTGATACTTGAAGTTGGAGCCACACACGCAAAACTGACATCTGCATCTTCATATGGAGCCCATCCAACAAAGGCAGCTGTCGTCCATTCATTAACTTCTGCAGTTCCTGTCTTTCCTGCAACTGGAACCGAGAAATCTTGTAAGACACCACAGTTTCCATCCGCAACACACGCTCTAAAACCTTGTTGAACACGGGATAAATACTCACTATTTTTTTCTGGCAAAGTATTCTTTAATACAGATTCATTTACAGAAATGATTTCTTGACTATTTACTTCGGTTACATAACTCATCAATTTAGGTTGATACATTAAACCATTGGTTGCAATCGTTGAAACGTATTCCAACAACTGAATTGGTGTATACATATCGAACTGACCAATTGAGTAGTTTAACAACATACCTGGTTCTCGTCCAACACCCATATATCCAGTGACTTCTCCTGGTACATCTAGTCCAGTTATATTCCCTAATCCAAACATCGAATAATAACTTCGCATCTTATCAAAGGTTCCCGAGACATCGCTGATATTCAAGGCTTCTCCTTCCTGATAAGTACCAAAAGCAAACATCGCTATTAGAACTTTGGCCATTGCCTCAACTGCCGTGTGATGATTGTCAACCCAATTAGAGATTGCAGTTAAAGCATCAGCAAGTTTCTTGAGCACATCAATAATCACGCCACCCGTCCACTTAGCGATAGGTGCCAAGAATGAATCCCAAGCCCACTTAAATGCGGGCTTCGCTGCTTGGATAATACTATCCAATAATTTCCAGTAGGCACCCATTACTTTTAAGAAATTTGGTATGAGATCAGTAATGGTGAATTTTGCTAATGGCAACAAGACATGCTCGTAACCCCAGTCCAATCCGTCCCAAATATCCTTAGTGTAGGCTCTTAAGCCTTTTAGCATAGTGTCAATTGATTTAAGCAGTGGCGTAAAATCTAGCTTTTCCGCCCACTTAACGGTGGCGCCACTCATCTTATCGATTGTCTTTAGATCGGAAGAGCACACGTCTGAACTCCAGTCACCAATGGAAATC
>CAMJQJ010000019.1 GCA_946408025.1 uncultured Faecalitalea sp. | reverse complement strand
TTATAGTCATCAACATCAACATAAATAAATCCATAACGTTTACTCATTTGAGATGTTGATGCACTCACAATGTCTATACATCCCCATGAAGTATAACCTATCACTTCTACGCCATTTTCAATAGCATGACCGATTGCTTTAAAATGATCTGCAAAATAATTGATTCTGTAATCATCTTCAATCGTTCCATCTTCATTAACGACATCATTATATCCTAGACCATTTTCTACGACCCATAAAGGTTTCTGGTAGCGATCATACAAATCAATTAGGGAAATTTCTAATCCCTTTGGATCTATTTGCCATCCCCATTCACTTGTAGAAAGATATGGATTCTTGACACCTGTTGTTAAGTTACCACCAACCTTCTCTCGTTTTTCAGCATGAATGCTTTGTACCATGCTCATGTAGTAAGAGAATGAAATAAAATCTACAGTATGAGAAGCTAAGATTTCCTCATCACCCTCTAGGACAGGAATATCAAAATTTTTATCTTTCCATAGTTTCTTGGTCCAAAGAGGATATTCTCCTCTAACTTGTACATCTGTATAAAGATTATTTGTCCTATTATCCATCATTGCTAGATAAATATCTTCTGGATTACAAGTTTCAGGATATGTTAAAGTTTTTGTAACCATGCATCCAATTTGAGCACCTGGAATAATTTCACGTGCATATTTAGTGACTAAAGCACTAGCAACCAATTGATGATGTAAAGCTTTATAAATTGCTTCTTCTGCCTCATTTTTTGATGCATAGTTGTCTTCTACGATACCTACTGTTGTAAAAGGATGACGAAAAACACTATCTATTTCATTAAACGTCAGCCAATATTTAACTAAATCTTTATATCTTTCAAAGCAAGTCGTTGCAAATTTCACAAACATATCAACTACTTCTCTACTCGCCCACCCTTCATAGTTTTCTACTAGATATAAAGGCATTTCATAATGCGAAAGTGTGACTAATGGTTCTATATTGTGTTTTCGTAAACATTTAAATACATTCTCATAGAATAAAAGTCCTTTTTCGTTTGGCTTTTCTTCATCCCCATTAGGAAATATTCTAGTCCAAGCAATAGATAAACGAAGTGTCTTAAAGCCCATTTCTGCAAATAATGCAATATCTTCTTCATAATGATGATAAAAATCTACTCCATGTCTTTTTGGGTAGTAAACAACATCATCAGTTTCTCTTGCCTTGCGTATATCATCCATATCTGTATGCCATTGAGAAACATAATCTTTTTTATCCACATTTGGTTTAAACATTGCAACATCTGCAACGCTCATACCTTTACCATTTTCATTCCATGCACCTTCACATTGGTTTGCGGCAACTGCACCACCCCATAAAAAATCATCTGGAAATTTCATCTTTTTCTCCTTTTATATGAACATTTGAAAAATAAATACCATTATAGGCATGGTAAATATCAAACAGATTACCCCGACCACATTTATGATGCTCGCATAACTTGAATCCATATCATGGCTTTGTACTATGTTTACAATTGTTGCTGCTGGACTCGATGCTACAGCCATGTATAAAATCAATAAAATTGATGCTCCATCCTGAAAAAATGTATCCAATGATATTATTTTGATAATTCCTAAAAATATTAGTGGAAATATAACTTGACGAATTAATACAATTAGATATGTTCTCTTCTTTGCCAATCCTCTTTTTAAATCACAATTTGCGATTGAACAGCCAATAACCAGCATACTTAATGGAGCTACCATTGATGCAAAATTATCGATGACATTTCCAACAATTTCAGGAATCTTAATGTTCACTGCAAGCAAGAAGATTCCAATCACAATCGCTATTACATTAGGGTTTTTCAATATGTTAATCAAACTCTTTTCCGAATCATTAGCTAATAAACTAACCCCATGAGTAAACATAAACAATAGCTGAACCACCATAAAAGCACAACAGTACACTGTCATAGTTGGAGACAGAACACTTGTCACTAAAGGTATTAAAATATCTCCTGAATTTGGATACGAAATAGAAGCCTGCTCTATTTCATTCATTTTAAATATACTTTTAAAAACGTATGATAGTATTATCAACAAAACATTGAACACAAGAGCTACAACGAATGCAAATAAGAGATTCGAAAACGTTTTTGGATCTTTATCAATTTGAAAAGCATCAATGATCGTACAAGGCAATACGACATACATAACAACTTTTGCTAAAAAAGTTCCTAAATTCTTTTCGACTGCTTTTGATTTTACTAACACGTAGCCTACTACGATCATTAAAAACATGGAAACTATCTGCTTCAATATCAAAAAACTTAATTCCAAAATTCTTACCTTCTTCTATATCTAAATATCTTCACCGTTTGTTTCAATGATTCGTTTATAGTATTCAAAACTCTTTTTCTTACTGCGATGAAGATCGCCTGTTCCATCATTAAAGCGATCAACATAGATGAATCCATAACGTTTTTTCATTTCACCAGTTCCAGCCGAGACGATATCAATTGGTCCCCACCATAAATATCCTAAGATTTCACATCCATCTTCAATTGCTTTCGCCATTTCCTCTAAATGCATTCTTAGATATTTTTCACGAGCTGGATCATCAATCATTCCATCTGTCTCATCTTCTTTTAAACCTATTCCATTTTCTACTGGGAATAATGGAAGCTCGTAACGATCATATAGTTCATCACAAACTAACCTGAAACCAACAGGATCAATAGGCCATTTCCATGGCTCTGGACTTGATTCTTTCAGATATGGATTCGACAAACCAATCGCTCCACCTGTGTCGGATTTCATTTCTACATTTTTAGAATATACTGAACTTCTATAATAGCTAAAAGCAATATAATCATTAGTGTATTTTGCCAAAATCTTTTCGTCTTCCGGTTCCATTACAGGGGCAATTTTTTTTGATTCCCATTCATTTAAAATATATTTTGGATAATGTCCTCTGCACATTACATCTGTGTAGAAATAATGCTTTCTTTTAAATAGATGTGTACCTACCACATTTTCAGGATCCGAATTTTCAGGATATGTAGCAATATGAGAGAAGCTACACATTACACCCATATGCGCTTCTGGGTCAATTTCACGGCACGCCTTTACAGCTAATGAATTTGCCAAAAACATATGATGACATGCTTGATAGACCATCTTTTCATCTACATCTGCCATTGGTTCATCTGGGTTTGTTGGCGGAAAAGATACAACACCTGCTGCTGCAAAAGGAATTTTAAACGCATTATTAATTTCATTGAATGTTAACCAGTATTTAACCTTACCTCTATAGCGAGTCAGAACGGTACGAACATATTTTTCAAAGAATCCAATTAATTTTCGATTCGACCACCCTCCATATTCTGCAATCAATGCAAGAGGTGTCTCATAGTGAGATAATGTAATCACTGGTTCCATACCAAGATCGATCATGGTATCGATCATTTGATCATAAAACTGAAGACCTTTTTCATTTGGTTCTTCTTCATCGCCTCTTGGGAAGATACGAGCCCAGGAAATACTTGTACGAAATGCTTTAAATCCCATTTCTGACATTAAAGTCAAGTCTTCTTTAAAACGATGATAAAAATCAATTCCGTCATGACTTAAATATTGTTTTTCTGAATCCAAATTCATTTCCCAGATTTGTTTTTCCTCATTCCACTTAATAGATGGATTATTTCCACTTCGAATAATACCAACCAATACATCTGTTACATTTGGAAGTTTACCATCTTCCAACCAGGCACCCTCACACTGATTCGCGGCAACGGCACCTCCCCATAAAAAATCTTTTGGAAATTTATTTTTCTGCATATTATGCTCCTTTTTAATTAAAGGGAGTATCTCTACTCCCTGACATATACTATCTATTCCTTTTCAGCGTTTAATTTTTCTTGTTCTCTTTGATATTGCTTGTTAGACATTAGAACAAATGGAGTATATAACAATACGCCCAACGCCAAAATCACTAATTGTAATACAACACCTTGCCATCCATGACCAATGAATGCGCTTATAACGATAGGGAATCCAAATGGTACATCAACAATATTACATGGAACAAATCCAATACTCGTTGCAAATAATAAGCATCCCGTTGCCAAGCCTGCACTCAAAATAAATGGAATAGCATAAGTTACATTCAATACTAAAGGCAAACCAAATACCACTGGCTCAGAAATCCCAAATAAGCCAGGAATCAAGCCAAGTTTTGCTACAGCTTTTTCATCATCTCGTTTTGAAAATAACAGAATCGCAATAATCAAAGACAGAACAAGCCCAGCTCCACCAACTACAATAAAGGATACTAAAGCCCCATACGTTATAGGTTGATCAGGTACACCTCCAGCCGCTGCAGCAGCAATATTAGCAGCCAAAGCACTAGCAATCAATGGATTACGAATTGGTGTGATAATCATATTTCCATGAATACCCAAGAACCAGAATACCTGAGCAATCATAAATAACGCAATAGCTCCAAACGGGCTTTGGAAAATTGCTTCCAATGGTGCTTGAACAACAGAATAAATCCAAGAATTCATATAAGTTCCAGTTGCTAAGAAAAATAATTGACCTGCTACTCCAACCACTACCAAAGAAACTAAGATAGGAATCAACGGTTAAAGCTCTGTGAAATAGCTGCAGGAACAGAAGCAGGCATTTTGATTTTAATTTTATCAATCTTCATCAAAGCAGAGAACAATTCAGACACTAAGACTGAAATAATCATTGCGATAAATAAACCTTGAGCTCCGATAGCATCACCAGGCAACCCTGCTCCACTAACTGCCGATTCTAAACCTTCTACTACAATAGAAATAGATTGTGGAACTACACAAAGAAAAGCAACTAATGATGTAATAGCACAGATATGTTCTGGAACTTTATTTCTTTTTGCCAACTCAGACCCAATCAAAAAACAAATTGGAAGCGCCATAATTGATAAGGTTGCAAAATTAATAGCTGTGAAAGCTGGAGAGATTTTTGCCAATGCTGGAATAAACACTGCCAATCCAGTACTTGTTGAACAAATTAATGTATTAAACAAACTTGCAAATGAACCTACAATAATGAACGGCATGAAAGTAGTAAAAGCATTTTTAATTGCTCCCAGATACTTGTTATCATCCACCTTTTCCGCAACAAGCATCAAGCCGTCTTCAAATTTTTCTGTAAATTTTGCCATGGTTATTTACCACCTTCTGCAGCAAGCTTTTCGGCCTGTGCCAACACGGCAGCACCATCGCATCGACCATAGGCAACGGCATCAATTACCGCAATAGGAGCTTGGCCATTTACAATTTTCTGAACTTTACGCATGATATGACGAACTTGTGGTCCTAATAACAATACGTCAAAGTTTCCTAGTTCATCCTGAATCTGACCTTGTTCAATGGCCCAAATTTTATAATCTTTTCCTTGTGCCTTTGCAGCTTCCTGCATTTTAGAAACAACTAAACTTGTTGACATACCTGCTGCACACGCTAACATAATTCTCATATTAATCTTCCTCCTTAGGTAAAACCTTCTGTAATAATTCATAAACGTGAATAAATTCTTTAGCTTGATCAATCATGATCATTGCTGTTGTCAGATGATCCTGAGCATGAATCAAAATAATATTGATATCACTTTTTTCACCTCTTGCCTCACCCTGAATCAAATCTGTCTGTGTTTGATGAGCTAAACGTAAATCTTCTTCAGCTTCTTTAACTAGAGAATGAGCTTCTTCAAAATCAAATTCTCTTGCAGCTTCTATTGCCATTAAGGATTTTGATTTTGCATTTCCTGCATTTAAGATCAAACCAAAAGAAATTTCATAGTTATTTTCCATAAACTACCCTCTCTCTATTTCATGTTTTGTGCACTTACATGTTTTTACAAAAAAATAATATCCTAATGGTGTAATCGTTTCCATTTTATTATTTACCTTGTTTTTTTAATATAAATAAGGAAATTTAATATTTTTCCGCAAAAAAAGAACAGCGTTATGTCTGTTCTTCCTCATTTGTATCATCATCTATATAATTTCCATTACGATGAAATTCATTATATATCTGTTCTGCCTTTTCCAGTACCTTTTCTCCATCCAAAAGTCCATAATCCTGTTGATCAATCATTGCGATTGGAATCATTTTTCCATAAGATTTATAAAACCTTTTATACGCATGCTTTATCTGTGGACCCAACAATAGAATATCGCATTGTGTTATTGAGTAATCTACCAATTTTTGATCTACACACCAAATCTTATAGTCTTTTCCCTGTTTCTTACTTGCCTCATTCATCATTTCTACAAGTAAACTTGTAGACATTCCCAAACAACACGTCAATAAAATTCGCATATTCTACCTCTTTACTCTAATGTCGATTCAATTTCCCCAAACAAATTCAATAACACTTCAAAGTTTTCACTTTGAATAAGCTCATTTACATATTTTGGATTCACTAATAATTTACTCGTTATCTTATAAAATGTCATCAAATTTCTGTTCGAATTATCTTCCATAGACATAAGGTATATAAGTTGAACTTTCTTCTTATCCCATATAATTGGTTTATTAAGTATGCAAATACATACAAATGTTTCTTTTGTCATAGCTTTATATGGATGTGGTATTGCAACTAAATTACCAAACTCAGTACCTGCTTGCCGTTCACGATGTAAGACTGCATCATAAAAATCGTTCGGTATATCATATATAGATCTAATTTTTTTAACCATGTATTGAAGAACTTCTTCTTTCGTTTCAAATTCAACATCCGCCAGGAATAGTTCCTTTCTAAAATACTGTTCCATCGTGCGACTATGACCTTGTGATAAGAAACGTTTAATAGTCTTGACATCCCTATCCTCAACAAATGATTTGATTTCTAAAATCGGTACCGGTACAGAATAAGCTATAGGAACTGTCGTAATAACATAATCTATATTCTTAAAATCTATATTTTTTACCCCTAATGCATCACTTGTATAGATTTGATTTAAATACTTACCGAAATTATCTCTAAACTGATACATCAACAATTGAGCTGTTCCTCGACCTGTGCCACAAACGATCAATATATTTTTCTTATCCTGCTTCCGATTTTTTCTTTCTAAAGCAAGATTAAAATGAAGTGCAAAATAACCTATTTCATCTTCTTTAATTTCCTTATTATAGTGTTTTCTTAACTCCTCACTTGCAACTACGGCCAAATTATAAGCCATTGTGTATTTTGTCTTTATATCTACTAATAAAGGATTATGTAAAACAAGATCATAAGCCATTCGTACACCAAATGGAACAAGATGCAGTGCCAACATCATTCGCAATTCTAAATCATCCATCAAATCAATATGATATGAATCATACACAGCACGAAGCATATGTGAGACAATCTCATAGACTTCACCATTGATTACAACATTGCCTTTTTCTGTTTCATCGATGCTTACGATTCTTTTTGCTGCCAAGTGTATCGCAATATATCCTATTTCATCATCTGGAAAATCTACATTAAACTCTTCACGTAAATCTTCAACAATTGAATGAGCCATCTTATATTCTTTCCATTCATGAACTTGATTCATTTGTTCATTTGATAAATATGTTTCTTGTCCTTCTTCTATACGACATAACGCAACATAAATATGAATAATAAGATTATGAAAAGACACATCAGACATGTGATATTCAAAAACCTCAAAATTTTTATTCAATATTTGTGAGATTTTCTTAAGAACTTCTCTTTTATCGTCTTCACATTTATTATCTGGTAATGTTTGATTATCTACATTGTCCACAATGATATTTGTCATACATACACGGAAATCAAATTCACTTCCTGTTGCTTTCAAGCCATATCCAGGCTTACTTACAAGCTCAATATTATATTCTTTTAATCTTTTTCTCACTTCTTTTAATGTTTGAGATAGAATCGAACGACTTACAAAAAGTTTGTCCGCTAAATACTCAATTTTGGTCCATTGTTTAGCATTTAATAAATACTCGATCAAGTATTGAACTCTTTGTTCGAATGTTGTTGGAATATCTTGTGGTTGTTTCACAGATAATGAATTCATAAATTGAATATAAGTTTTTTCATCTATGATGTTTAAAGCAATCCCTTTTTTGGGTTTAGCTTGAATAATTGCTCCATGATGTTGGAGAATACCGTTAATTTCTTTAATTTCATTACGAATTGTTTTTGAGCTAACACCAATCTGAGATGCTAACACGCTTGAACTAATATAATTTTCTGATAAACTTTCTAAAATAAGTTTTACTCTCTCTTCTTTCATATTATCACTCATTTTTTAGCTTATCATGCAGCTACATAAATCTCCATATGAATATTTTCCATAAAAGAGTTTCTAAATAAGGTAATTTACAATATAAAAAACTGCCACAATTTTTGTGACAGTCATCTTTCTTTGATCATTAAGTTTAGTTAGGTTGGTATAGTTAAGTTAAAAAGGAAAAAGTTTTAAACGAGCTGTTCAATTCGTATATCGTTTTCTATTGCATAGATAAACTGATCACGAACATGATCAAAGAGTTTAAACAATGATTTAAAATATTCAGCCTTTTTAGGACTATATACTTTCCATGCGCCCATACAGCAGCATGTTTCATTGTTTATAAAACCCAGGACATCGCTTAAAGGATATCCTAAGAAAATTCCGATTTCATGAGGAAAATCTGTTTCTTCCATTCGCTTATCTAAATGATCCAGACAGGCAGAAAGAGAGTGTATAGGATAATCGTATTGTTCTAGGAAGATTCTAATTTCTGGATCTAGTAATACATTTTCGAGAATTTCAAATGAATACAAATAAATTGTTATACGAGGTTTATCTGCCTGCAGGATCCGAAAAGTCAAATGCTTATCCGCAAATTTTTCGTTATACTCACGAATCAAACTATCAACACAAGGTATCGCAGTGCGTGGAATATGAAACATATTTGCTAATTTATATTTCTTTAATGCCGGCGCACAATGATACGCTAGGTATTCTTCAAATAATTTTTGTTCTTTAGACATTGCCTAAAATCTTACTTATTTCTGCAATATCCTCTTCTGTCCCTGCATTTTCTACTTTGTATAAACAATCTACGCCATATTCTTCGCTGATCTTGTCCCCCGCTTTACAATAAGCATCTCCATATCCAAGATCACCAGAGACAATAACACCTTTTAATTTTGTTCCATTTGCCATCAAGAATGACTCTACTTCCACGGGAATATCTCCAAAGCCATCTGTATACGTAAACAAGATAAAATCATCATCCATCGTTTCATTACCACTTTCAATAGCAGTTGCATCTAATCCAAGAGCATTCACAATGGATTCTACATTACCTGTTCTTGAAGCATATACATATTTCATATTATACCTCCTGAGTTAGTTTTATCTAACTTTAATGTTAGTTTAAACTAACTCGTATAGTTTGTCAACTTTTTTGTAAAATTCTTCATATTCTGAATTTATCATCCAATCAAAAGCTTGCTTTTAATCCTCAATAAGTAACATAACACCTCTATACCCACAGTATGGGCATAAAACTATACGTTCATTAAGTTTCCCTGTCTTTAACGAAAAAATAAATTCAAACTTTGAAAGTTTAAAACACATTCTGCAACATGGGCATTCAAAATGCATATGATTTACATAATAATCCGCATATTTAGATATCAGTATTCCCATAATCAAAAGTATGAAAACAGTTGTCAAAGGGCCTATAAAAATTTCCATTTAAATCCCTCCAACATTTAAATTATTGTACTATTTTCTTTTTTCTTTGGACAATCTCTGATACAAAGTTGTTTTATGCCAAGGGCGTCTGTTCCAATAATATTGATTCAGTATGTTATATGCCTTTTCATTTGGCATTTCCAATAACTGAGCCAAATGCTTTGGGTCAATCCATTTCGGTGCTTTTTCATGTAAAATTCGTAATGTCAATAAGAAGTGTTTCCCATTAAAAAATAAATCCGAATCTAATCGCACAGCTCTATCATCTTTGGTAAAAATCACTAGATAAAATTTAAACAAATAATCTCCACCCATGATCATACCAGCTTCCTGTACACCAGCTTTTACAGCCTCAATATCATCATAATCAATGAATTCCATATCTTCTAAATATGTATCTTTTAATACATGCCAAAAATACTTAAAAGAATTAATGGTCGTATTGGTATTTATGAAATAAACACCATCTTCATGTAATTCAAAATGATTATCTTTAACTAGATTAACTCCAATCGTCAGTGTTCCAAACAAAATTGTGAATAGCATAACCAAATTATATGCTAAAGAATAGACTTGTATAATTTCGTATTGGCTCAAAATAATCAGAAAGAAATTCACCGTTAAAATCGACATAGATAAAGTAATTAACAAGGAAAATAAGAATTTCTTACGAATTGTTTTTCGAATATCCTCACTTCCCCATTCACTTGTTAACAATTTGCCATATCTTTTCTTTTTGTGGCGATTTCGAGCATTCAATACATGATCTATATTATTTGTCGTATATTCTGTTAAAGGAAGATTTTGTTTTTCAATACTTTCGCAGATTTCCAACAAGGACTGAACATCTTCTTTTTGTGTTCTTAATTCCTCTTTACGTTTTTTCATTAATTCATTTAAGGAAACCTGTTTTCTAAAGTATGATCGGATATCTTCAATACCAATGCCCAGCTCTCTTAAGACCCGAATCTGTTTTAAACGTACGATATCATTATCATTATATTCTCTATATCCATTTTCCTCTCTTCCGACACCGATAAGTCCACTTTCTTCATAAAATCGAATATTTCTAGGAGTCAATCCTGATTGTTTAGCTGCCTGTTTTATTTTCATTAGAATATACCTCCTTTTCACTTTTTTAATACACCTTACACCCTGTGTAATGTCAATCATTTTTAATGATTTTTATTATTTCACACCAAAAATAAAGCTTCTATCTTTCGACAGAAGCTCTTCTCTTAAAAATCTTTTAATTTTTTCAATAATTCTCGATCAATTCGACGAACAAATTCAGCCATCAACAAGACTGTCTGCCAATAGTCTTTACGATGAATGATTAATCGATGCGAATGCATATAGCGAGTTGGAATCGATAATGTCATCGTCACGACACCATCATGGGCTTTATGAATATTGTCAGCATCCGTTCCCCCAACAGTCATCATGTCATAATTAATGTCCAAATTAAGATCTTTACAAATCTTTTCCATTTCATGTAAGAAATTCTTATTAGCTATGATTCCTGCATCCATAACACTAAGAACCACACCTTTTCCAATTCCATTTACCCCTTTATCCATTGGAGTATCCATACTTGTTGTTACATCCAAGGCAATCGCAACATCTGGATGCAACATATTGGCAGCGGTTCTAGCCCCACGAAGGCCAACTTCTTCCTGTACAGTACCAACACCATACAAGTTAGCTGAATGCTTCTCATTATGCAATAAGCGCATCACATCTACAACCATTGCAGCACATAAGCGATCATCCCATGCTTTACCCATTAGATAATTCGGATTGTTCATGACCGTGAATTTTGTATCTGGTGTAATCATATCGCCAATCTGGATACCTAATTCATAAATTTCCTCACGAGATTCAACACCCATATCCAGGAACAATTTTGTTGGATGTATCACTTTTTCTTTTACATCTTTTGGAAGACCATGTGGTGCACTAGATCCAACAACACCTTGATATCGCTTTCCTTCTTTAGTTGTTACTACTAGAGTTTGGCTTGGAAGAACATGTCCCCACCACCCTCCAACAGGAAGCATTTTAATATAACCATCTTTATCTATATCGCAAACCATGAAACCAACTTCATCCATGTGCCCCGCAATCATGACCTTTACACCATCTTCATCACCTTTTTGAAGGGCAACCAACGAACCCAAATTATCATATGTAATTTCATCAGCATATGGTTCGATCCATCTCTTCATGACACGGCTTACTTCTTTTTCATTGCCGCTGATTCCATGTGCTTCGCTGAATTCCTTCAGCATTTCTAAATTAATATCTCCAATTGGTTCTCTACTCATAACGATTCCCTCTTATCGATTACTAGCCTTAAATGCTTCGATTTTTTCTTCATTTAATTCACTCAACACTTTATAGGCAGCTTCTTTTGCGCAGTCAAAATCATGCAAATCAATCATTGTACTAGCTGCATGAATACCTCGAGCACATATACATACACTTAATGTTGGGCATCCACTGAACAATTTATGGATCCACGCTGCATCTGTTTGCTCCATATTATAAAAATACTGATAATCAATACTATTTTCTTTACAAACACGTACAAGTTCATCCAATAAACCACGATTTGGCATCATACCTTTATCATAGTAACGAACTAGAACTCCTTTTCCTAGTTTTCCCACTTCATCTTCTTTTCCCGAATAATCATTTGCAGCTGAGCAATCTAATACGATTCCCATATCCGGATGAATCAAACCAGTAGCACTGGTTCCACCACGAATTCCAACTTCTTCCATAACACTGGCACCAATGTATAGATCATAGTCTAATTCTACATCTTTTAAAGTTTCTAAAAGTTCAACTGTCAATGTACATCCAAAGCGATTATCCCATGCTTTGGCAAACACACGATTTTGTACCTGTACGAAATCACCACTAATTACGGCACTGTCTCCGACAAATACACCTAGATCTTCGACTTCTTTTTTTGAAGCACATCCTATATCAATCTTCATCTTTTTGCCTTCGCCTTTTTCTAGCGTATCCGCATCAGCAACAATTGCGCCTGTTAATTCTTTTCCTTCACGAGTCTTTACAGTAACTCTTGAGCCATACATTGCTCCATCAGCAATATCACCGATCTTAATAAACGACAATAAACCATTATCATGGATTTCTGTAATCATAAATCCAACTTCATCCATGTGAGCACAAACCATTACTCTTTTGGCATTTTCTTTACCACATTTTTTTACCGCAAAAATAGAACCTAAATTATCATAAATCACTTCATCACATAATCCTTTATAGTGCACAGCCAAAGCTTTTGATACTTCTTTTTCGTCACCAGAAATTCCAACGATTTGCGTTAATTCCTTCATTATTTCAAGTGTTCTTTCAGTCATAATATACATCCACCTTTCCTACAATTCCATTATATCGCTTATAAAACCAGGTATTTTTAACATTTTTTCCTAGGCTTAGGAAACCTAAAGAACGCTTTCCTCTTTTATTCTTTTAATCCAGTTTGAAAAGATAGTATAAAACGTGTATTATTTATCTAATAAAAAGGAGTTGTTGATTTAATGAAGACAGATGATTCTTGTCCCCGATATTTTAATCAAACAGGAGTGATATTATGTTAGCAGTAAGTATTGTCCTGTTTTTTATATGCATTTTTTTATCTATTATGATGACCTTGTTTGATCAAGACAAAAAGAGTGATACGAAAACTCTCTCTACTCTTCAATGGCTATCTTATTCATTATATGGATTATCCTCTTTAGGAGTTGTCGTTTGGAGCTATACCTCGTTTAATATTCAAGCATCTAATATATGGATTGCCCTATTAATCGTAGTAGCGTATAGCCTAATATATTTTATTTTTGCATATAAAATTCCAAGACGCTTTGCGAACAAAAACGTCGAAAAGCTAGGTTTCTTGACAATATTTGCCGTTTTTATTTCCACTTTATTTTCATGGATATCCTGGCTATTCAGTTTTGAGACAGAAATTGAAGAGGATACTGTATCTGAAGAAGACATTCGTGAATTGATCAATACAGGAAGTGAAATTGAACAACCACAAAAAGAATTCATCGAAAATGTCTTTGAATTGGATGATACAAGTGTTGAAGAAATCTGTACACATCGTTCCAAAGTCGTCACATTAGATTTAGACCAATCCATAGATGAATGGAAACAGATTATCCACGATAATCGTCACACTTTTTATCCAATCTGTGGAAAAGATGATGATGATATTGTCGGTGTATTAGATACTCGAGATTATTTTAGAATTGATGGAGAAATCAACCAGGATATCATCATAAACAAAGCCGTTGATAAACCATTCTTTGTGGCCGAAAACACAAAAGCCGATACATGTTTCCATGAAATGAAAAATCGCAAGAATTATTTTGCTATCGTTTTAGATGAATATGGTGGTATGACCGGTATCATTACCCTTCACGATATCATTGAAACTCTTTTAGGCGAAATGAATGAAATGGATGATGAGATTCCGCCTGTAGAAATTCAAAGAATTGATGAGAATCAATGGTATATCTTAGGATCTGCTGATCTTGAAGAAGTCCAAGAAGCACTAAATATCAAATTACCAATTGATGAATATGAAACATTTAGCGGGTATGCTTTATCTCAGTTAGGTAGAATTCCTGACGATGGAACACAACTAGAAATTGATTTAGATACAATGATCATTAATGTTCGAGAAGTTAAAAATCACCGTATCGGACAAACCATTGTGTATGTTAAAGAAAAGGAGAAACAGGAAAATGAAAAGTCTTAAAGATGCAATTGAACAAAAAGGATTGATTATCAGCGATGAAGTATTAAAAGTAGATTCTTTCTTGAATCACCAAATCGACTGTCCGTTAGTCATGGAAATGGCTGATGAATTCTACGAACACTTTAAAGATAAAAAAATTACAAAAATCGTTACGATTGAATCCAGTGGCGTAGCCCCAAGTTTTGCCACAGCATGCCGGTTTGGCGTTCCAATGGTATTTATGAAAAAAGCGCAGCCAAGCACGATGCAAGATCCAGTCAGTTGCCAAGTATTTTCTTTCACAAAGAACAAATACTATCCAATTTGCATGGAAAGACAATATCTATCTGAAGAAGACAATGTATTATTCATAGATGACTTCTTGGCAAACGGAGAAGCATTTAAAGCTGCAGAAAACCTAATCAAAGATTGTGGCGCTAACATTGCCGGGGTTGGAATCGTGATTGAAAAAGCTTTCCAAAAAGGACATAAATATATTGTTGATGCAGGTTATGACTTCTGCGCATTAGCTTCAATTGCATCAATCAAAGATAAGAAGATCACATGGGCCGAATAATTACAGCGTTTGCCTGTACCGATTTAAATGAAGAGGAAAAAGCTTCATTTCAAGAGATTGAATGGATTGACGACATATATAAAGCAGACATCATCATAGGAAATCCTAAAGTTTATGATATCCATCCGAAATTCATTCAATTAGAAAGTGCTGGCTATGAACAATATGAAAATAAGTTTACATGTCCTGTTTGTAATGCATCTAAAAGCTTTGGATTAGGAATTAGTGAATATCTTATATGTACGATTTTGATGAATCTAAGACATATGAAAACATATATTCATAACCAAGACCAAAAAAATTGGAATCGCTTTGAGGATACGATTCAATCCATTTCTGGTTCATGTGTCTTGATTCTTGGTTTAGGCGATTTGGGATCTACATTTGCTAGAAAAATCAAAGCTCTTGGAGCTTATACAATTGGTGTACGCAAATCTAAAAAAAATTGTGATATTGTCGATGAAGTTTATACGATCGATTCATTAAATAAATTATTGCCTAGAGCCGATATTATAGTCTGTGCTCTACCAAGCACCAAAGATACACGATATCTTTTAAACGAAGAACATTTTCGACTTATGAAAAAAAGCGCCCTATTTTGCAATGTAGGACGAGGTGATCTAGTTAAAAGGAACACTTTGGAAAAAGTGATGCGTGAAAAGATTATTCAAGGCATGATATTAGATGTAATTGAAGACGAGCCTCTAGATCCAAACTCTTCTTTGTGGTTAGACCCAAACGTAATCATCACACCTCATGTATCCGGTACATTCCAGCTTTCAAAAGCAAAAGAAATATTCTTAGATATTGCCAGACATAATGTTCATGCCTTTATTCATGGCAAGCCTCTTGTCAATCAAATATCAGACAGCATCTAACGATGCTGTTTTTATTTTGCGCAAAAGAAAAAAGTGGAAAATTCCACTTTATTCTGTAGCTCCATATTCAGCATAATATGCGTCAATGCGTGCTTTTAATTCTGCATCTAATGCATCTTTAGATTCAAGATACTCAACAACCTCAGGCATTGAAACAATTGCTGCTGTTGGGAAACCATATAATTCTGCGATTTCTTTTAATGCAGTTTTATTTCCTTTTCCTTTTTCATTACGGTTTAATGAAACAATCAAACCTTTAATTTCTACATTTGCAGCATTTCTAACTTTAGGAACTGTCTCCTCCATAGATTTTCCAGATGTCGTAACATCTTCAATCATGATCACACGATCACCATCTTGAAGTTTTGTGCCTAATAAACCGCCCATATCTGCACCATGATCTTTAACTTCTTTTCGATCTGAACAGTAACGAACTTCTTTACCATAAAGATTATCTAAAGCAATCGTTGTAGCAACCGCTAAAGGAATTCCTTTATAGGCAGGCCCAAACAATACATCGAAATCTAAACCATAGTTATCTACGATTGCCTTTGCGTAGTATTCTCCCAATCTCTTTAATTGATTACCAGTTACGTATCCACCTGCATTCATAAAGAATGGGCTCTTTCTTCCTGATTTCAAAGTAAAATCGCCAAACTTTAATACTTTACTTTCTAACATGAAATCGATAAACTCTTGTTTATATTGTTCCATTTTTAACCCTCCATATTTATTTTTCTTATCTAATTTTACCATTTACCAAATTATATTTATACCCTTATATCAAATTATTTATTGATGATAATAAATGATCATTAAATCTGATACCTGTCATTTTATAGTGCTTCAAGCAATACTTCTTGCATATGTTTAAAAGCTTTTAGCTTTAGAAAATACACCTTAAATATCATAAAACTATTTCCATTTTCAAAATTTTTCCTTATCATAATGAATAATAAAAGGAGATAAACATGGATACAAAATACCTATTGGCAGAAGCTTTAAAACAATGCATGAAAAAAGCTCCCTTAGAAAAAATAACTGTTAAAGACATAACTGACACCTGTGGAATATCAAGACAAACGTACTATCGCCATTTTCAAGATAAACAAGATTTGGTCAATTGGTATTTTGAAAAAATTTTGAATGAATCTTTTGAGCATATGGGAACTGGTAAGACCATCTATGAAGCCTTGGTCAATAAATTCACTTTTATCCAAAAAGAAAAACTATTCTTTACCGCTGCATTTAAAAACGATGATCAAAACAATTTAAGAAAACATGATTTTGAACTTATCCTGGCCTTCTATACAAATAAGATCAAAGAGAAAATGGGAGATAATTTATCCGAAGAATTGATGTTCCAACTAGAAATGTACTGTCAAGGATCTGTCTATATGACAGTAAAATGGTTGTTAGATGGTACAAAAGAATCCTGCCAAACTATGGCCAAACTTCTAACGGATTCGATGCCCGAAGTTGTAAAGAAAACCTTTATCGAATTACATTTAATATAAAGTGACAAATCCTTCATTCTGTCACTTATAAAAAAATATCAAGACTGTTAAAATAAGATTAGAAAACGTTTACATAAAGGAGGAATATTAAATGGCTAATAGAATTATGTTAAACGAAACATCTTATCATGGCAGCGGTGCAATTCAGGAAATTGCCACAGAAGCAAAGGCAAGAGCATTCAAAAAAGCTTTTGTTTGTTCTGATCCTGATTTGATTAAATTTGGTGTGACAGGAAAAGTTACAAAAGTATTAGACGATGCTGGATTAGATTATGAAATTTATTCAGACATCAAAGCGAACCCAACTATTGAAAATGTTCAACACGGCGTTGAATCTTTCAAAGCTGCTCAAGCAGACTACATCATTGCGATTGGTGGTGGCTCTTCTATGGATACCGCAAAAGCAATTGGTATCATCATTGCCAATCCTGAATTTGAAGATGTTCGCTCTTTAGAAGGTACAGCTCCTACAACAAAACCTTGTGTACCTATCATTGCTGTTCCAACAACTGCTGGAACGGCTGCCGAAGTAACGATCAACTATGTAATTACAGACGTTGAAAGAAAGCGCAAATTTGTTTGTGTTGACCCTCATGACATGCCGGTTATTGCGATTGTTGATCCAGATATGATGTCATCTATGCCAAAAGGATTGACTGCTTCAACTGGTATGGATGCCTTAACTCATGCAATCGAAGGTTATACGACAAAAGCAGCTTGGGAAATGACAGACATGTTCCATTTAAAAGCTATTGAAATTATTAGTCGTTCTTTACGCAGTGCTGTTGCTAATGAGAAAGAAGGTCGTGAAGGAATGGCCTTAGGTCAATACATTGCCGGTATGGGATTCTCTAATGTTGGTTTAGGCATTGCCCACTCTATGGCACATACTCTAGGTGCTGTTTATGATACACCACATGGTGTCGCATGTGCCATGATGTTGCCAATCGTTATGGAATACAATGCAGACTGCACGGGTGAAAAATATCGTGAAATTGCAAGAGCAATGGGTGTTAAAGATGTAGATTCTATGACACAACAAGAATATCGTAAAGCTGCAGTAGATGCTGTTCAACAACTTTCTGTTGATGTAGGTATTCCTACAAAACTTAAAGCACTAAAAAAAGAAGATCTTGATTTCTTAGCTAAATCTGCTTATGAAGATGCATGCGCTCCTGGAAACCCTAAAGATGCCAGCATCGAAGATTTAAAAAATCTATTCAGAAAATTAATGTAACAACCGTCATCAAGGTAGACAAAATGTCTACCTTTTTTCAATATTAAAAGGGCCGATCTTTTCGGCCCTTACATGTGGATTATTCAATCATAATTGTCCTGTTTTCAGGCAGTTTTTCTTTTTCTTTAGGGAACGTGATTTTCAATTCACCATTGTCATAACTTGCCTTAATGTCTTTTTCTTCAACATTCTCACCAACATAGAAACTACGTGAGAAGTTACCACTGTAACGTTCCTGACGTATCAAATTGCCTTTATCATCTTTTTCTTCTTTATTAGAATTACGAGATGCGCTGATATTCAGATAACCATCTCTTAAGCCAATTTGAATATCTTCTTTTTTACATCCAGGCAATTCAACATCCAACAAGTAATGATCATCTTTTTCTGTGATGTCTGTTCTCATCAAGCCATTATTATGACCTGTGAAGAACGGCATGTTAAACATGTCATCAAAAGCATCATCAAATAAATCATAAGTTCTAGGGAAGAATTTCATATACATCGCCTCCATTTAAACTAGCGGTTGTAATTCATTTGCAGCCGTTGTTCATGAAATACTTCTTTTAATCAAGGTACCTTACCTTGATTACACTTATATTATATCCCATATTTTAGCAAAGTCAACAATAGAGTGCTAAATTTCGGAAATTCTTTATAAAACACATACACAGGATATTGAATCGTCCTCCATGCTCATGGTGCCAAACTCAATAATCTCTCCCTGCTCCAAATCAAAATCCTGCATTGTCTTTGTTAAGATTTTCCCCGTTAACTTTCTTTCGTTTGTTCCTATAATTCTTACCCAACAGGCTTCAGGATCTTTATCTTTCTTCAATAAAAATACTCGAACATCGTCTGGATATTCACTATGTCTGGAATCATCTATTTCTTTAATATAGCGAGTTTTTAAAATATCCTTACTCACTTTATATATTTCATCAATTGTATCTATCTTTTCTTTAAACATTTCTCTGTTTACATCATTTAAAATTTCGATTTCTTCATCTAATAGCGGTCGACATCTTAGTTTATAGCTATATTCTTTTGGAGCTATTAGATATTTACCATCTTCCAATTCTAATGCCAGTAATTCAAATGTTATTCCTTTTTCATGATCGATATAACAATAAAACATTCCTGCAATTAACCCATTTGCATCTAATTTCATAGAATGAATTTGTTTAACAATTTCATTACCTTGAATTCTAATAATTTGTTGATTAATATCTCGAAAATTCATCTCATGTAATTTCATTTTTATCACCTTAGATAGAATAACACAAAAGAATGTCTTTTTAACACATTTACTACCTGTTTCTACAATTTAATTTTATATACTTATTGATATTTAGTTCGATAAATTTTTGTCAATAAATATCCTAAATTAAACAGAAGATTTCAAAGCTAAAACATACCGTAACATTACTTATTAACTGTCTGTTGTAGACAGTTAGTAAAAAGGAAAAAACAAAGAATATGTTAGATGATTTACTTTTTCTTTAAATATGTATCATTTTGTTCAGACAAGCAAAATATTTTGCATAGATAGAAACATAAATCATAAATTTGTAATATTTCCAACATTCTGATTACTAATTTATTCACTTTTATTACACTTATTTATCTTCATAATACCACTACATTTTCATACTGAAAATAACGTGCGATAAGGGTTCATTATAAGTGGATAGTTTTTTTATACATGTCTATTTTTAGTATTTTTTGTATAATATAAATAGAAATAACAACTATAAATAATAACTGAATAGTACCAATAATATTCATTTTTTATGAAGATATGTTGTACTTCTAATCAGGAGGTGGATACGTATGAAAAAACACCACTTTCTTTTAATCTCCTTGATTGCCATTATGTTGTTCGGATGTACCTCACAGTCCCCATCTTCTTCTGATAATAATAAAGAAGATCCAACTATTACATCTTCTTTAGTAAGAGCAGAATTGACATCGGATGAACGATTTTATTTATCTAGTTTTTCCGGAGATGCAGAGGTTTTTAATGCAAAGTGGGATGATGACACAATTGATACATTAGAAATCAATATATATAGATACATTGACAATCACTGGAAACAAAAAAATACATACAAATATTTAATCGGCGGCAAGCAGAAGTGTGATTTTATCTTGGGACCTGATGTTTTGAATTGGCATTTTGCCATCCGGGGATATGACAACACAGGAACTTATTCGAATTCAAGCGGAAGATATGTTCAACATATTCAAGAAAATATTTCGGAAGTTCTTGGAGCAAACACATGGATGAATACATCAGGGAACTACCAAATGTTAAAGGCTCCAGAAGAAATCGTTAAAGATGCAGAAATTCCAGTTTTTGCTAAGATGCGTTATAACGAAGATGGACAATCTGAAGAACGCCCAAATCCTTTGTTGGCCCAATTTGAAAACACAGAGTCTATTCGACTTACAGAAGATATCGAATATTATATGGTTACAGTATGCTTTACGTCAGATAGTTAATGATTATCAGTTAAATTTTGTGTTTTTGAATGTCAACATGCCGTAAGACGACGAATGAAAATATATACTACTATAAATGGTAGGAGTGAACAAAATGAAAAAGAAAAATGATTTTTTTGAAGATGTAGATAAATATCTTCAAGAAACAAAAGATAAAGATTTAAAAGTTCCAGGGTTTCGTAAAGGTGAAACTTGCGAACAACATCAAAAACGAATCGAAAAAAAGGCATCTCTTCTCAATATCTGTATCAACATTTTATATTCGATTTTGCCACCACTTTGAATAATTAGAAACATAATAGACATACTTCTAAAGTATAGCGTTAAGGATATTATTTAAATGTTGTTAACCAAATTTCAATATAATCCAGCCTAGCAGAAATGAATCTTCTAGGATTTGTAAATATTTTGTTGCTGAATTTTGATTTGATTAGTAAAATGTACACATCTTATTCAATTCATCTTTACTACTTTGAGGAGTTTCTAGATTTATTTTTAATATCAAAGTTTTGACATGGCATACTCTTTTCTATTCAAAATTTTTAGTATGATTCAACGACTTATTCATCTATCATATTTATCTAACTAAATAATATACTTTTATTAAGGAAAATGAGAACAATACACAAAAAGTTATAAAAATCAAATTACTAAAAATGGCCATATTCCCAATTCTTTAGTACAGTTAGTTATATAAACACACATTATTTGTTATATAATTAATATATAATGGAGAGAAACATTATGCCTAAGAATTATAAAAAATGGATTGTCGGTCTAATTTTCATGTATTTTTGCTATTTCGGAGCCTTCTTTTTAAATTTAATTAATTCCAAACAATTGAAGCAGTTATTCCCTTATGTTTTGTTTTCTACGGCCTACGTTGCTGGAATTTTACTTAAAAATTCATTTAATAAAAACAAATAATCAAAAAAAATTACCGTGAAAATCTTTTTATTTCTGTTTTACTATATCTACATAAATAATGAATAAAATGAATTTTTTTATTTTCATCTTCCCAATGTTTTAATTAATTTAAATAGCCATATTCTTAATTTTTTAGTACATTTTTTCAGTATAGGATTTTTAACTTAAAAATAGTATAGTATAGATGAAAGTAGTAATATCAAGTGTGGTAGTTGTGGCGATGTAAGAGACCATAAACACTCTCATGTACCCATTGTCAAAAACCGAAAAAAAACTTTATCAATATATAAGGAGTAGCAATACTCCTTTTTTATTATCCATATAAGAAGACTCGGTTTCTAAGGTTGCGAAGTTCGTATTTTTAATTTGTAGATATTATCACTCGATTTTTTCAGTATGGAACACTACATTTTTTCATTTGCATTTGACTTAATATCTCTTACAATATAAATATGCCGAAAATGAACACATATTCAAAAAGACAATTTGACCCTTTGAAGATGACAACAGAAGATGTAAATATTATTGATATTGCCCATGCACTTTCTTTATTATGCCGTGGTGGAGGGCATCTAAAACAATTCTATTCAGTCGGACAGCACTGCATCAATTGTGCAAATGAAGCCAAGGCTAGGAACTACTCTAATCGTATAATTCTAGCTGCCTTATTACACGATGCCAGCGAAGCCTATATTTCCGATATCATCCGTCCAGTTAAAGTTCACTTAATAAATTATATAGAAATAGAATCTAATATCATGAATGTAATCTTTAAAAAATTTCATCTGGATGATTTAAGTGATGAAGAAATCAAACAATGGAAAGAAATTGATGATGTCATGTTGCAAATTGAGCTTAAATATTTGATGCCGGATAATGAAAAATTACTCTTACCTCAAGTCTATTCCATTCCCGATTTAGAAGTACATGAATGCAAAAAAATCGAAGAAAGCTACCTTACTTTTGCGAACAAGTTGAAAGAAACAATAAAGTAGCCAGAATCAACCATATTTTATCTCATGAATAAATCCTATTTCTTTAATTACGATTAGAGTTCCAATATTACTATGACATGCTTTTTGTGCAAAAAAATATTTTAGGAGGAAAATATGATTTACACTGTTACATTCAATCCATCATTAGATTACATTATTCGCGTTGATAACTTCCAGACCGGTGAAATCAACAAAACACACTACGAAAATATTTTGCCCGGCGGAAAAGGAATCAATGTTTCTATCGTTCTTTCTAACTTAGGCCACGATAGTACCGCCCTGGGTTTTGTGGCTGGCTTTACAGGAAAAGAAATTGAAAACCGCATGAATGACTTTGGCTGCCAAACGGATTTTATTCAAGTAAAAGAAGGATTATCTCGTATAAATGTAAAAATGAAATCGGATAATGAAACTGAAATCAATGGCATGGGACCAAAAATAACAAACGAAAACATCCAAGAATTGTTTGAAAAATTAGACAAATTGACCAAAGAAGATATTCTTGTGATTTCTGGAAGCATCCCATACACTTTACCAGATGATATCTATGAAAAAATCATGCAACATTTACAAGATAAACATATCAAGATCATAGTAGATGCAACAAAAAATCTTATGATGAACGTATTGAAATATAAACCATTTTTGATCAAACCAAACAACCACGAACTTGGAGAATTATTTGATGTAACTTTAAACACCCCAGATGAAGTAACTCCTTATGCATTAAAACTACAGGAAATGGGTGCTCAAAATGTATTAATTTCCATGGCTGGCCAGGGAGCCGTCTTTGTTGATGAACAAAAAATCATACATAAAAGTCCAGCCCCAAAAGGAACTGTTGTAAATTCTGTAGGTGCCGGAGATTCTATGGTTGCAGGATTTATTTCCGGTTACTTAAACTCAGATGGCAATTACAATAAAGCCTTTCTGAAAGGAATATGCGCCGGAAGTGCTAGTGCTTTCTCCCCAGACCTTTGCACAAAAGAAGAGGTTGAAGAACTCTTAAGATCATTGAAGCAATAATTCTTAAAAAACGCTAAAAAGCGTTTTTTCTTTTTATGATATAATTATACTCATGAACAAATACTCTTATCGCTATAAAATAAAAAAAGATGGAACCATTGCCTTATATCGTATCTATTCCAACATTCCATATATTCAAATTCCAAAAATGATTGATGACAAAATAGTTTCAGAATTGGCAGACCATTGTTTTTCAACAAGAAGCAATCATTTAGAAGATACATTAATTTACGGTTCAGACGAAAATCTCTACGAATTAAATAAAGAGAATATCGAATATATTGATATTCCTGATACAGTCACGAAAATTGGATCCTTTTGTTTCTATAACTGTAAAAAGTTAAAAAAGATTCGTTTTTCCAATAAACTTAAACAAATTGGATCAGATATGTTTCTTAATTGTCATGATCTTAACAGAATTGATATTTGTGCAAACATCAACGAACCAACTATACTGAAACAGATTTTGACACAAATTTCCTGGGATATCGATATTTGTTTTAATGATGCTATTTTATTTTATCCCGAATATTATGAAATCTATGACGAGATTGGCCCAGCACACATATTCAGTTTAAATATTTCCGGAGAAGGTTTCCGCTTACGCCAATGTTTTAAAGATGGCATTGTATCTTTAGAAGAATATGATGCTACATTCCCAAAACTTTGCGTAGAAGAAAATAAAGATACACTTGCTCATTTTGTGATGCATCGTTTCAATAAAAATCCTGATTTCTATTCAGAATACATCATCCAAAACCAAAAGTTTATTTGCGAATATATCTTAAAATTCAAATCAATGGACAATCAAAAAAAACTCGATAAAATAGAGTTTATGTTATTGCAAGGGTGGTTAGAATCAACCACTTTGGATGATCTTATCACTTTTTCTACGAATTTAAATCAAGTAGAAATCACCACGACTTTGATTACGTGGAAGAAAAAGTATTTCACAAAAAAACAAAAATATGATTTTGAGGACTTCTAAATGAAAAAACACATACAAACCCAACAAGAATGGGAAATCCAGATGGCTACGCAAATATTGGAATTTGTACAAAATGAACTCTTCATCGATATGCCCTATATGTCCATTGCCCTAAATGCACTTACTTTAGCGAATGATGAACAAATTGAAACGATGGCAACCGATGGAAAAAGCCTATTCTATTCAGCTTCCAAGATGATTCACTTGTTCAAAAACAACCAAAAATATATTGATCGAGCTTATCTTCATTCTTTATTTCACTGCATGTTTTCACATCTTTGGATTCGTCAGAATAAAGAACAAAATCATTGGAACTTGGCCTGTGACATTGCAGTAGAGTATACGATTGATCATCTAAACAAACCATGTACCAAGCGAATTTTAAGTCTGATTCGTAAAGAAACATACGAAAGATTAGAAAAGGATGTTCAATATATCAGTGCACCTGCAATCTATTCCTGGTTGTTTGAACAAGATAATATTCATGAATTGGTTTATGAGTTTTTCACAGATGATCATCGCTATTGGCCACAAAAAGAAGATAGTCGAGCTAATATACCTAACAATTCCTTACAGGATTCCTGGCAGAAAGTTGCTCGTCAAACTATGCTTGATCAAATAAAAAAAGGCAAAGATAACGAAGATGATGGTTCTTCTTTGATAGCAAGACAGATTCAAATCTCAAAGACAAAACGAAGCTATAAAGACTTTTTAAAAAAGTTTACAATTTCTAGAGAAGAACTTCATGCCAATCCTGATGAATTTGACCTTACCTATTACACCTATGGGCTTCATCTTTACAAAAATATGCCGTTAATTGAAGAAACGGAAACCACAGAAGTGCATAAGATTAGTGAGCTTGTTATCGTAATCGATACCAGCTACTCTACCAATGGAAAACTCGTTAAAAATTTCTTAAAAGAAACATACACGCTCTTATCTGAAAGCGACAGTTTTTTTAGAAAAACTTATATTCGCATCTTACAATGTGACGATGCTGTTCGAAAAGAAGATTTGATACATAATCAAAATGAAATGGAAGTATTGCTAAATCAATTTACTTTGGTGGGTGGTGGAAACACCGACTTTCGAAGCGCTTTTCAATATGTCGATCAACTAATAGAGGAAAAGAAAATCAACCATTTAAGCGGATTGATTTATTTCACAGATGGAAAAGGTATCTATCCAAAGAAGCGCCCATCTTACAAAAGTGCTTTTATCTTTTTAGATGATTACGATTCAACAAAGACTCCACCATGGGCCATCACATTACGATTAGATCCATTAGATTTTAAAGGAGCAGGACAATGAATATACAACAAGCAAAAGTAGAAATAATAAACACCGTAAAAGCTTATCTAACAAAGAACGCTTATGGTGAATACCAAATCACAAACATCAATCAAAGACCATTATTATTAATAGGTCCTCCCGGTATAGGAAAAACCCAAATCATGGCACAGATTGCCAAAGAATGTAAGATTGGCTTAGTATCTTATACCATTACACACCACACTCGCCAAAGTGCAGTTGGTCTTCCTTACATCAAAGAAGAAGAATTTGAAGGAAAAACATATTCAATTACAGAATATACAATGAGCGAGATCATCGCCAGCATCTATCAAAAAATAAAAGAGACTGGAATAAAAGAAGGAATTTTGTTCATTGATGAAATAAATTGTGTTTCTGAAACTCTCGCTCCAACTATGTTACAGTTTCTTCAAAACAAAACTTTTGGAAATCAAAGAATTCCCGAAGGATGGATCATTGTTGCTGCAGGAAACCCTCCCGAATACAATAAATCCGTTCGTGAATTTGATATGGTCACACTTGATCGTGTGCGTTATATCAATGTAGAAGCTAACTATCACATTTGGAAAAAATATGCCCTTTCTAGACACCTTCATCCTATGATACTAAGTTATCTAGAATTAAAACCAAGCCAATTTTATCGTATTGAAACTAGCATTGATGGCATGGAATTTGTGACAGCCCGCGGATGGGAAGATCTCTCTCATTTAATCACACTCTATGAAAAATTAAATCTGGATATAAACAAAGAAACCATCTACCAATATCTTCATCATGAAGAAGTTGCTGAAGATGTAGAAGCTTATTATCTGTTATATAAAAAATACCAAGATAATTATGGAATCATGGATATCTTAGATGGAAAAATCAACACCAAAACATATCAAAGACTAGCATTGGCTGACTTTGATGAAAGAGTCTCCGTTGTTAATCTACTTCTTGACGGCTTATTCAAATTATTCGATCAATATACTTTGGAAAAGTACTATACAGATACCTGGTATGCATTCTTAAAGGAATATCGAAACAACATAGATACAATTTCCTATCAAAATTTATTAAATCAAAAGCTAGCTTTATTTGAACAAAACAAAAAAGCCGATATTTTGACAAAAGATCAGCTTCACCATCAAAGATGTCTTCTTGATAAACTATCTCAAGTCAGTGTTCCAACAAATGTCCCAAGCAAAGAAGCCTTCAATATTTCTAGAGAACCTTTTGAAAAACAAAGAGAAATCTTAGAAAGAATTGAAACCAAGATGCTTAATTCTATCAACCATGCTTTTCAATTTATGGAAGATTCCTTCTCAAAAGGACAAGAAATGGTTATTTTCATCACCAATCTTTCTTTATCTTCTAATGCCGCATTATTCTTAAGTGAGCATGAAATTCCAATATATGAAAAGTATAAACAAACCTTATTAATTGGAACAAGAAAAGCAGAAATTTTAGATGATTTGACACATTAAAAGAACGCAAAATTTATGCGTTCTTTTTATATTAATTTGTGTTTCTTTAACAAAATTTCAATTTCTTCAGGGCAATCACATCCATTACGACCCAAGAAAATAGACGGTTTTGTTTTTCCATGAAAATCGCTTCCACATGTATATAAAATATCATATTCTTTAGCTTTATCATAAAAATATTTATTTACATCTATTTCATGATAACTAGAGAAACATTCTACCCCTTGTATGCCTTCTTTGACCATTTCATCAAATAATTCAAAACGTCCTTTTAAGTTATTACCTGGATGTGCAAGCACAGCAACTCCACCATTATCATTAATAATTTTTATTGTTTCCCTTAAAGACAGATATTCTATTTCTACATAACACGATTTTCCTTGAGAATAGTAATCCCAATAAAAATTCACATATGGATTATCTGATCTAGAGCCTCCCATTCGATAGGGTTTTAACAATGTATGGTCTATATACTTCTCATCTTTCAATAATATTTCTGCAAACATCTCACCTGTATAAACCCCATTGGAGGATATCGAATCCAATGTACTTTTTTCAAGATTAAATCCTAATCTGTTTGTTAATTCAAGTTTTTTTAGACTTGCAGCTATTTCTTGTTTCTCAATATCTTTTCCAATTTTATTAAAAACAGAATTTTTATAATTAATACCATAGCCCAGTACATGAAGATTGACTCCACTATATGTACAGTCAATTTCTATTGCAGGAATATATTTTATGCCATTCTTTTTGGCATATTCTATGGCTTCTGGAATAGCTTCAACTGTATTATGATCCGCAATAGCCATGATTTTAACATTATTTTCTTTACACATATCAACCAATCTGCCAGGCTCAAATTGACCATCATCGCTATATTTAGAATGTATATGTAAATCTACGTAACTATTCATTTCACTATCCTCTCTTTAATAAAATTATAGCATACCCAAAAACAATAAACAGTTTAATAAAGCATTTAACATTGAAGTAGTAATTTTATATGATACAATAAATACACTTTTCACTATGTATAGAAAGGATTTATATGCTTTTATTTAAACATCTTGAAAAAGAAAGAGTTTTATATGCTTCATTAGGAAGTATTATTTTGGCTTTTGGCTTATTCAATATTCACTCGCAATCACAAATTAGTGAAGGGGGAATTTTAGGTTTAACTCTTTTATTGGATAAATGGTTCTTTATTTCCCCATCTATAACAAGCGCTATTCTTAATTTACTTTGTTATGGAATGGCATGGAAAGAGATGGGTAACAAATTCATAGCATACTCACTAATCTCAATTATTGCATACTCGATAGCTTATGCATCTTTCGAAACAATTGGCCCCTTATTCCCATGGATTTCCAACTACCCTTTGGTTTGCAGTGTTCTAGGCGCCTGTTTTGTGGGATTTGGTGTAGGAATTGCTATGCGATCAGGAGCTGCGCCAGGTGGAGATGATGCCTTGGCTTTGCTAATAACAAAATACACTCCATTAAAAATTCAATGGGCCTACCTATTAACCGATTTAATTGTACTAGGTTTATCATTAACTTATATACCATTTTCTAAAATTATATACTCTTTAATAACGGTAATGATATCTGGGCAAATAATCGGATTACTTATGAAAAAGGATTCCTAATAACTAGGAATCCTTTTAAACATTAAGCCTGTGGTTTTCTTACATATGCACGGATAACACCGATTGTTGAATCCGTTTCATTTACAATTTTATATTTATTACATTTTGCTGGAACAATAAAAGTTTCGGCGTAGTGAACTTCAAATGGTTCAAATGATCCGTCTAAGCTTTCAATACGGCATTGATTTCCTTCAATCAAGTTTAACATGTTAACGTTAGATTCATTATCTACAACCACTTCATCTTTGATCCAGTATCTTCTTGTTTCCAAATATTCTAGTTCGTGAAGACCTGTGTGTTCTTCTTTAACATGTTCATCTTCCTTAACCGTATATACTGCATTAACAAGATTTTCTTTTACCCATGGAGTTGTACGATCCCACTGAATTACTTCTTTACCATGTTCGATATGAACAGGTCTAGGAAGTCCATCAAGACCAACACGTGCCCAGTCCCAAAGCTTAAAAGTGAAACAATAAGGAGTTGCACTAATTTCTAATACCATAGCATCTTTACCTGAACAATGGCAAGTTCCTGCAGGAATCAAGAAATGATCATGTTTTTTAGCAGGGAATTTATTAATATATTTCTCTGCATCGAAAATGATTTCTCCTCTATTTGCACTTCTTAGATCTTCGATCATTTGATTAGAATCAATACCTTCTTTTAATCCTAGATAAACGCTTGCGCCCTCTTTAGCATCTAAGATGTAGTAGCTTTCATCCTGTGTATAAGCCATACCAAATTGACGATGAATATACTCTGTTAATGGATGTACCTGTAAAGAAAGATTTTAGATCGGAAGAGCGTCGTGTAGGGAAAGAGTGTAGATCTCGGTGG
>CAMJQJ010000018.1 GCA_946408025.1 uncultured Faecalitalea sp. | reverse complement strand
GACCACCGAGATCTACACTCTTTCCCTACACGACGCTCTTCCGATCTAATCCTTTTTCTGTTTTATAGACACTGACATCTTCATCATGAAAACCATATTCGTATTCATTCTTTAAATCCAGGTTCTTTGGATCACTCATGGTCTTTCTCCTCACTTTCATTGATCATATCACGTAAGGCTTTCCAACCAATCGTAGCACAATTAATACGATTTGCCTGTTTTCCTACTCCTGAAAAAGCAACAGCTTCTTCTAAAAGATCTTCATCATACTCCTGTTGATCAATCATCTTAAAATAGTTATCAATGATTTCTTTGGCTTCATCGATAGACTTATCTTTGACAAGTTCAGTCATGATTGAAGTAGATGCAGTCGAAATCGTACAGGCAACTCCATCGAAACGAACATCTTCAATGATTCCGTTTTCAATCTTTGACTGTACTGTTATATCATCAATACATGAATCACTGGCCATGTGTCTAGACATGTATCCATCTTTCTCAGTTAATTCTTTATTTCTAGGATATTCATAGTGATCCATGATGATATCTCTTAAAATTGTTGGATCTAAAGCCATAGAACTTTTGCCTCCTTTAAAAGAAAATATTTACACAATTTTCAATTGTGGCATTCTTTAATCCTTCAACGAGCTTATCGACATCTTCTTTTGTGTTGTAGATATAGAAGCTGGCTCGACACGTTCCCGCCGTATGTAATATATCCGGCAATAATTTAGCACAGTGCTGTCCTGAACGTACTGCAATTCCAAGTGAATCTAGGTATCCTGCAACATCCTGCGCAAACAGCATCTTTCCTTTATCCATGATATTAAAAGTGCATATTCCACTTTTAGCATTCGCATTGTATACAATTACCTTGTCTAAATCTTTGACTTTTTCTAAGAAATACTCTTTTAACATCACTTCATGGGCATGGATATTGTCCTTGCCAATCTTTTGTAGGTAATCCATAGCAGCAGCCATCCCAATCACACCTTCAATTGGCTGGGTCCCACTTTCAAATTTGAGTGGAGTCTCTTTTAAAATCAGGTTACCACATTTATTGAAACGGGCATTGCTTTCTCCACCAAAGAAAACCGGTTCAAGTATATCCATCCATTTTTTCTTTCCATACATCACACCAACACCTGTTGGACCACACAATTTATGTGCACTGAAAACAAAAAAATCACAATCCAGTTTTTGTACATCAATGTCGATATGAGGGGTACTCTGCGCTCCATCAACCACAACGATAATACCTTTTTCATGGGCTAACTTGCAAATTTCTTCAATAGGAGCTTCAAAGCCTAAAACATTTGAAACATGCGCCAAGGCAATGATCTTAACACCATCATGAATAGCGTTTTGAACCGCCTCGAACGTAATTTTACCTTCATGATCAAGTTCTATATATTCTAGTTGGATATTTTTAGCTTTTCCAGCCTGCTGCCAGGGAAGGATATTTGAAGCGTGTTCGCTCTCACAAGTTAATACAACATCATTTGGATTTAATACCTGTTGCGTCAACATGATTGCAATTTCATTTAATCCCATCGTAGAACCAGATGTAAAAGCGATTTCTTCTTTATATTTGGCATTGATGAACTTTTGAGCTGTGATACGAGCATTTTCAAATGCTTCATCCACCTGAGCACTCATCTGATAATCGCCTCGATGAGCATTCGCTCCAAGATATGAATAATAATTACATACAGCATCGATTACGCATTGGGGTTTAAGTGTAGTTGCTCCATTATCAAGATAAACCAAAGGTTTACCATTCATTTTTCTTGAAAGGATGGGAAAATCTTCACGTATCTTACTGACGTCCATATAATCCCACCTTGCTTTCCATGTAAGTTCTTAAGGATTCATAAAGCTCTTTATCTTCAACAAGATCAAGAACAGGCAAGAAATATCCAACACTCAATAGACCCATTGCCTGTTGTTTAGAAAGACCTCTTGAACATAAATAATAAAGTTGTTCCTCATCTGGCTGTCCAATTGAAAGAGCATGGCTTGCCTTTACTTCATTTTCGTCAATCAACAACAAAGGAATCACTTTTGCAATATGATCTTTTCCTAATGTTAAAACTCTTGTTGTTTGATAAGACTGTGCCTGGGCACATCCTTTTTTGATATTGCCGTTGGCAACCATTTCATATCTGGCACGATCAAAAAGAACCGCAAAGTTTTGCATTTGCCCAAATGTATGACCATCTTCATGACATACCTCCATTGAACAGATCTTTGTCGTATCTGGCATGCACAACTGGCCAGATAAAATACTAAACTGCGCTCCTGCTTTCTTTAAATCCACATACTGTTTCCAATTGAATTTACCATCTTGAAGATCCAATAGACCCATCTGACAAGTTGCATCCTGATCAACATGGATCGTTAAATTCAGATCCACATCTCCATTGGATCTATTCAACATAAAAAGTTTTAAATTAGCAGATGGTTCAACATTAATCTCTAAATCTATATTAGTTGCTTCTGTGATTTCATAAAACAAGGATCCTGAAGCTTGAGAAAGGACATTTAGAATTGTTTTTTCATTTGTAGAACTTAATTGTTCGTTAAATGTATCCTGAAATGCTCTTTCCATAACTATGCCACCTTTTTAACAGCACATGAACCAAGAGAAATTGGTTGTTTTTTATCTTCTTTATTAGCGAGAACACCAAATTCTTTTTCGATCCATTCATAACCTTCCTGATCAACTTTATCAACAAGATCTGCTTCTCCAGACACAACAATTTTTCCATCCAATAAAACATGCGCGTGAGTTGGCTTTAAATATTCATAGAAACGAGCATAATGACTCACGATCAATAAGCCCATATCTGTATCTTCCTGCGTTTTGATGATTGCATCACTGACAATTCTCAAAGCATCTACATCCAAACCGGAATCAATTTCATCCAACATCGCAATTGATGGTTTTAACATCATCATCTGAACGATTTCATTACGTTTTTTTTCACCACCACTGAAACCATCATTTAAAAAGCGATGAGCCAAGTCCGGTTTCATCTGCAATTGTTCGATTGCTTTATCCATTTCTTTGATAAATTTGAATAAAGAGATAGGTTTTTCCTGGCGAGCATTGATAGCACTTCTTAAAAAGTCTGAATTGGTTACTCCGGAAACTACACTAGGATACTGCATTCCCAAAAATAAACCAGCCTTGCTACGCTCATCCACTTCCATGCTTAAAACATCCTGTCCATTAAGTTCAATTGATCCCTTTGTGACAGTATATTTTGGATTT
Organism: uncultured Faecalitalea sp.; assembly: GCA_946408025.1. Lineage (GTDB taxonomy): Bacteria > Bacillota_I > Bacilli_A > Erysipelotrichales > Erysipelotrichaceae > Faecalitalea. Next base: position 27,255 of record CAMJQJ010000018.1, on the reverse strand, counting down.
CCCATAATGGCAGCTAATAGAGTACTTTTTCCATTTCCATTAGGCCCCATTAAAGCGTGTCTTTCACCGCTTTTGATTGTTAGATCCAAGCCTTTTAATATTTCTTTATCTTCTACAGATACATGTAGATCTTTAATCACTAATTCTGACATATGTTTTCCTCTTTTCGTTATACTATAATAACAAACTTTCCTTTAAATCTCAATTAATACGATTTGGGGGTTCATTGCAATTTATAGCGATTTTTCGTATAATTTAGAAGATTTTCAAAGGAGGAACAAATATGGGTGAATTTTTAAGGAACAACTGGTTTGTTGTCGTAATTGCCGTTATTCTAATTTCATTTATTGGATACTTTATTTTTGACGCCAATCGTTATAATGTATCTGGTAAAACGGTGGATGGTAAAGAAGTTGTCGCAAGCATTGATGGTACAAATGTTACTGCCGATGATCTTTATAATGAACTTGAAAGTTTTGATAGTACACTTTTATACAATATGTATCGCAATGCCGTCATTAACCAGACGATTGAAACCACAGACAGCTTAAAAGAAGACGCAAGCACCCTTGAATCTACAATTCGTACCAATGCACAATCAAACAACAATGATTATGAAGCAAGTCTTGCTGCTGAATTAGCTAGTTATGGTTATAAATCTATTGATGATCTAGATGATTATTGCCTTACAAGCGTAAAAGAAAAAGAAATGAATAAGGCTTATGTTGATAAACATTTTGATGAATATAAAGAAGCTGTAGAAAGTGTCAGCCCTCGAACTGTATCGATTATTTCCATGAGCGTAACAAATGCAGATGAATTAACGGATGACGAACAGGAAAAGAAAGACAATATCGATCAGGCGTTAGAAGACGGAAGCTTTGCGGATGCCGCAACCGCATTCTCAGAAGATGAAACAACTGCAGCTAATGAAGGATTCTTTGGATATATCGATTCAAATTCTTCTAGCTCATCAACCTCTCTTGATTCTAGTGTGATCTCAGCTGCACTTGAGTTGGAAAAAGGACAAACAAGCGACTGGATCACGGTTACAGATTCGACAACGGGAGCTATCAGTCTATATAAAGTCCATGTCGATGAAACAGATATCAAAAAAATCCATGAATCTAAAAACGAAGATGTGACAGATCAGTTGTTATATGCATTCTTACAAAATAATCAAGGACTATCTGTAAAGATTGTTGAAGAAAACGCAAAAAAATTAGATATTAAATTCAATGATGAAAATGTTCAGAAAAAAATTGAAGATTACATCAGCACACAGAAAGGAGAGAATGAATAATGAAAAGAAAAGCTCTACTTCTGTTAGGTACAGCCTTAATATTGACAGGTTGTGGAGGTGCCCAATCCACTGTTTCTGATTCCAGTGAATCTATTATGACAATTGGAGATACGGCATACACAAAAGGCGATTTATATGATCTTTTAAAAGTAGCCAGCGGTGGAAACATGAGCGTTGAATTGATCCGTCAAGCTATTTTGGATGAAGAAATTGGCCGCGGCGATGAAATCACAAAAGCTGCACAAGATTCCTATGCTGAACTAGAAAGTTCCACTCCAGATATTGAAGATCAATTGATCAGTGCCGGATATGAAGGTAAAGACGATTATATTGATAAAGTCTTGATTCCAAATGCCCAGTATGAGAAATTAACCGAAAAATACTTTGATGATGCAAAATCTGATATTCGCAGTGAATATAAGCCAAGTGTTGTAAAAATCATCCAGTGTGATGATGAAAAAACAGCTAAAAAAGCACTTGAAGCTATTCAAGATGGAACAGAACTGGACAAGATCTATGAAGAATATTCTAGTGATTCTGCAAGCTATTCAAACGAAGAAGTTCTTATTACAACTCAGTCTACAGATCTTCCAACTCGTTTGATCAATACAATGTATAAACAGGAAGATGCAGGTGTTGCCGATGAAGTTTTCACATCTGAAAATGGTAGTGGAACGACAACAGCTTATGTAGCTATTTTAGTGGATAACGATTATGAGAACATCAAAGATCAAATTATTGAGAATCTAAGTTCAAGCTCAGATTTTAGCACACAGTGCCTTGTATACTATCTAAACAAATATCATTTTACAGTTCATGATCAAACTATATTTGATTATTTAAGAGAAAATAATCCAGAATATCTTGTTGAATATCCTGAATTATCTGAAACAGATGAGAGTCAGTCATAGCGACTGACTCTTTTATTTTTCGAGTTTTTTCATTTCTTCATCAAGTATGAAACGAAAATTAAATTCCTCTGTATCCTGATGTCCAATATGATATAGACAGCGTATATCCTCCTGATTAAATAAATAAACATACTCTTTGTTTATATATCCCTGAGGCCAAAGACAAGCCGAATAGTCATACACCTCATCGGATTCTACTGCCTTTTGAATGCGTCCAATGACCATTAACTTCTTTGTTCCATTATATAAGGCCACCACACTGCCAAGTGGTAATAATTCTCTCATAGTTTTCCTTTCTAATAATTTACTCGTATTTTAAAACCAAGACCTGCGATAAAGCCAAGCTTTGATCCAATGATCCATTCTCTGTTACGATGACTATATTCAAAATTTGCTTCTGCACTTCCAAGCGAACCTTGTCCGGTCAGCGTTACTTTTACACCAAAAATATTAAATGCGATACTTGCTTCGCCTCTAAGCGCGCATGCTCCAACACCAGCCTTAATCGTTTGTTCTTCCATTGATAAAACACAAGTGGCATCTGCATACAAGGCTCCTACAGCTCCTCTTGCGTCAATCATCGCATTCAATCTAGAACCTCCTACTTTGGCTTGAAGATTAGCACTAGCTAAGGCAACATCTGCATCCAGTTCCGCTTTAAATCTTGGATCCCATTTTTTATCTTTCCACAGAGAAAATTCGGCATCCACATTCACTTTGGCATCTCCTATGTTCATGCGCAAATTAGCATTAATAAAGTCATTATGATAGCCAAGACTAGCTTCTTTAATGTTGTATTGCGCACCAAAGCCAAAATATGACTTTTTATCTTGTTTCGTTATTATGGCTGGAATATTAATGTTTTCATAGTGTGAGAACCTAAGCTGACCATTTGTAAACAAGCTAGTATTCCCACTTTCATGTTCCTCAAATAGATTGGCAGTCTCTATAAAATAAGACTGTAGTGCCTTTAATTTGTTTTGAATCAAGATTTGCCTGGAATAATTTTCATGAATCGAATCATTTCTTAAAGCTTGAAATCGCAAGCCTAACATACGATAGCTATCTGTGTTGATGAACATGTATGTTTATCTCCTGAATCTGCTGATCACATAACAGACACAATTCATCGATAGCTTGAAGCACATAACTTCTTTCATTGACATCACTTACAGTATCTTTAATTTGACTCTTCAAAGCATTCAAAGACTGTTTCAAATTTTGATAATACACCAAAGATCTATCCATTAGCACTCATTGCCGCTGTCAAATTTGCTTCATTTTCCGCATAGCTGGATGCCGTCTGATTAAGATATAGAGCATATTCACCCAAAGCTTGCACGTATTGATCAAAAATAGGATACATACGTTGAAATTGGTTCATCAAATTCTTTGAAGCAGGTGATGACCAAATCGTTTCCACATACGTCATTTTCGATTTTATTTCTTGGAAAATTTGTAGTATTTCCTGCTCCATCATACTTAATTGATTTGCATATTGTAAAACATCATCACTTGAAATTTGTACATTGTTCATAAAAACCCTTTCTATGCTAAATTCTTAGCTTTCATGATCCTGTCCTGTAACAAAGCTTGATAATTATCGGCGCTCTTCTGTAAATACAAAGCATACTGTTCAATTATCTCTGTCATACGATTTAATTGAGGTTTAAACTGTTCAAGCTTATCAATAAAGGCTTGATTGTCACTTCCCTGCCATACACTTTGCATTTGATACATACGTGAATATATCTTTTGTATCGTTTCATCATATTGTGCAGCCTTTTGTTTGATAGCGGATGCACTTTGATGAACTTGTTCATAATCTACTCTTATCTGCATTTGTCTACTCCTTTCTTTAAAATAAGATCAATTGATCTGAATGTATTACATGATTTTCCTTAAAGGTTAAATGAGAAACCAATATCTTTTTTTCATCAATGTGATATAGGAAATGTTCATAGGCATATTGTTCTTTAAACCATAACTGAATGACATCTTCAATGAAGTCATTAACCTTGCAGTCTTCTTCGATCCATACATCATACTCTTTTTCTTGATTGAAAACTTTAATATGAATCAATTCCATTTTGTCTTACCTCTCTAACATTGAATACTTCATTCTCGTGCCAAAAATACATATCTCCTTGAAACAACGGAAACTTTCTCTTGATCATATATCCTTTTTCTACAAAGTCATTTCCTACCCATACAAGATCCATTTTGTTTTGTATCTTTTCAAATTCAATCAAATCCATCGTCGAACTCTTTAATACATATATATCTGCAACCTCACCTAATCGTTCACAAACAAACAGCTGATTATTTGATTTTTTCCATTGCGCTAAGATTCTCTCTATAACTTCTATCGCCTCTACTTTTTCGTAACAAAACAAAATCTTCTCATCGTTTTTGTGAAATACTGGTCTTTTTGTTTCTACGTCAAACCCCAATAAAAATCGATCAGAATTTTCTAGTTTTAAAATATGTTTTTTGATTTTCTTTTTTAAAGGATGTCCCTTGTTTAAAACACATTCATAAACCACATTTCCATATAGGATTTGCGGATATTGTGTATTTTGATGAATTTGATGGCCATCAAAGAAATATCGAAGATTTTCGATATCATTGATTTGATATGCCATGCGTTCTGTAAAAGATTTGATTAGTGAAAGTTCTTTTAAATTCAACTGCTCGATAATCACGATTACAATGCATTGCAGCGCTTTTACTTCCTTAAAATCTTCTAGATTATCGATGATCAAAAAGTCATTCTCTTTTAATAGAGGACTTTTTAAATAAAAACTCATTTCATCCAATGCTTCATCAACATACTCACTATAAATATCAAATCCCTTTAGATAAACATTTTTACTTTTAATACAAGATAAAATTGAGCGCATGATTTGATCTACATTTTTTGTATAGATCAAAAAAGAATCCTTGAAATCAAAAACGCTTTGACTTTGTTTCTGTGGCATATCAATCAGTAAAATGCCTTCATTAAACTTTTGGTATGTGTTTAAATCCGGACACACGATCCAATGATGCTCCTCTGCCTGTTTCAACAATTGATTGGATAAATGTTGAAATAAAGTTTCTTTCTTTTCGTTTTTAGAATAAAGAACATGATCTGCACTGTCTACAATCATAAAATCGCTGTTATTCGATATCTCTTCATATAGATAAAAAGCTTTTCCTTTTCGTTCTGCATCTTGAACCTGCATGATAAACTCGCCAGGCTCAATCAATTTGGATGCATGATCATTATGAAGAATTTCACGACTGTCTGTTTCGCTGTTAACTCTTAAACAAACTTTAAGATTGGCATTGGCCCAAATTTGATCATCAACGATGCCTAAAGGTTTTTGTGTCGATAAAATCAGATGAATTCCTAAAGATCGTCCAATACGTGCCATTTCGATCAAAGAATGTAGATGTTGTGAAAAACGAGATTTTAATTGGGCAAATTCATCTACTATTACAAATAAATGCGAAATTTTATCTTGATAAATTTCATTGTAGACATCAATATGGCTTAAATTTGTAGGATACTCACACATCATTTTCTTCAACAACAGTTGTCTATGCTTGATTTCACTTTCCATACTTAAGACAAAACGATTCATTGCGTTTTCTTCAAGATTACTTATAATACCCGCACAATGATCAAACTTTAAAAAGGACTGTCCAAACGCTTCCCCCTTAAAATCAATCAAGATGTATTGAAAGTATTCTGGTGAATTTTGTATGATCAACATCATCAATAAATAAGATAACCATTGTGATTTTCCAGATCCTGTGGTACCCGCTACCAGGGCATGTGGTCCATGTGCTTTCTCGGAAAAATCAATTGTTATGATTTCTTGATTGTCATCCAATCCTATCTTCACTTTTAAACAAACAGAATCGTGTTCAAAATCAGGATGTACATCACTAGCTCTATATGTTGGTTTATTTTGATAAAAATATTCTATTGAACTGCGAAGTTTATCTCTTGAATAGTCAATAGTTAAAAGATCATCTTTATATATGTTATCATATGGATAAATCGATTGTTCATCCCCTATATAGATCAAAGAAAAATGTTCAGAAGGAATATCTACGATCAATTTTTCATTGGATACAATATAAACATAAGGCAAACCCTTTATTAAGGAACTCAGTTCCTTTATTTCTTTTGAATTTGTCGCAATAAGACGTCTTTTATCTTTAATGATTGCTGGATGATCTAGATAGCGTTTCACTTCACTACGTTCATGAACTAGAAAAACGATCTTTCTATAGTGATTAAGATTTAACCAGCTATATTGCATCATGAGCATATCCAGGATAGATTGATCCCATTTTTTTTGTATCCAAAGCTTATTAAATTCATTGAAATATACGTTTTTATGTATTTGAATATCATATTCTGTGATAAACTGTTCTCTTTTTTTAAACAACGTTTGCATCTTATACAAATAACTAGTATCTTGTTTTTCAAAATCGATTACATCATTTTTCTGTATACCAATTGCCATCAAAAGTGACTTGTTTTCATAAATCTCAAAAGAATTCTTTGAAAAACCAGTAAATATTTTTTGATCCTGCATGATTTGATTCACAGTCTTTTCTTTAAATCCATCCAATTCTGTTTTGAGTTGTTCTAAATATTCCAAATACAACTTCTCTTCATCTTTATTCACTTTTTGTTGAGACTTATAAGTGAGTTGACGATTGATCAAGCCATATATAAAGAAAGCTACGCTCATTGATAAACTTGTAAACATTGTTGAAAAGATGCTCTCAAGAGCAATATTAGAAAACAATTTTAAAGCTAGACATGATAATAAACTAGAGAACAAAATCAAGATTGAAGAACCGATACTTGAAAAAATACCTGCTTTTTTAATTGGTTCTTTTATGATAGGCATCTCTACACATACTGTTAAAGAATTAATATCTTCCGGAAATCTACATAGACCTTTTTTCAAACTCAAAGACCAATCCTTCTTGAATTGAAACCTTACTTTGTTTACTTCATATTTTGGCTTTTTATTAATTACCAGATACCCTTCGAGAAAATATATCAAAACATCATAAATGATGATTTGATCTCCACCATGTAATGTTTTTTCTTTGATTCTTTTATGATTCACATAGATCCCATTCGTACTATTCAGATCATGAATCACAAATTGATCTTTCTTTTGCACAAGGCGACAATGTTTTTTAGATATCTTTGAAGATAATATACATATATCGCAACTATTATCACGGCCAATCAAACATTCATCTTTTAAAGGATATAAAAACCATGTTTCTTTTTTAGCTAGATCAAATTCAATAACATATGGTCCAAGACGAATCGATTCTTGATCTTGGAGTTGATATGTTTCCTTTTGATAAGAAAATTTCAAAATATTCTTTTTAAGTACAAAATCTAGATCTTTGATACATAAGTTATTTTTTATTTCATAATGAAAACAAGTGAGATCAAAAACCAAAAAGATTCTAGCCATGAATACGTTTCCTAATTCGATGAACAATCAAGCTTAATAATGTCACAAAAGTAATCAAACAAGCTGGAATGAACCATTGATATAGCGTAAAGGTAAATTCTTCCTGTAAACTGCTCTTATTTCCAGAAGCATCTATCGCAATAGCCTTTATCGTACAATGCGAAGCATGAGAGACATGATCATAGTAGTAGTTACCAAACTTATCTTTCTTTAAAAGTGATAAATCGATAGGTTTATTATTGATCATGATTTTTTGAAAGCGATCGTTTGAATACTCAGCTCCTTTCATCAAGATGATTCGAATCGTGTTATTATTCTTGCGAATAAATCGAATTATCGGTTTTGTCATATCATTGATTTTTTTAACAGTTTCATGTTGGATCAAATTGTTAGATTCATCTACTTTCCAAATATGATCTATATGAGCAATATCTTGACTAAATAAATCAAAAGAGGAGATTTCATATGATGTTGTTATGATTGGATTTGTCAATACAATTGGTTCCTTTTTAATAAGATATGTTTTACTGCTCAGATTCCCTACTTCATCCTTTGCGAGAATATCTACATACAGCACATCGTCTTTTTTTAGTTGTGAAAAGGCCTGATTTAAAGTGATATTTTGCATTTCTTGATCATTGATCTTGAAATTCATGATTACATTTGTCTTTTCACTAGACAAATACTCTATGACTGTATCTTTTTCTAAGATATTCAATTCATTTTCTTTTAAGATCTGACCATTTCCTTGTAACGAGATTTCTGGTGGTTGGCAATCAATCAAAACACTGACTTTTTTCTCTACTTTTCTAGAAAACATATCCTCTACATACGCTCTAGCATAGTATTGAATACTTTGCCCTGGAATAGCAGCGAAAACAATTTGATCAATGATATCACGACGAACCCAATATCGACCATTCCATATTTCCAAATACGTATTTTTTACATAACGAGGATTCCAATTCATATTCACGAACACAGTTCCATTTGTTTGATATGCATCAGGAATCATATTCAAATACAATTCATCATTGGAAAAATGAATGAGATATTGGTCATGATCTTCAATCTGAAAATTTAAATACAAAGCCTGTGGAAGAACAATCTGAAATAGAAAATCTCCTGTCTTATCCAATTTAATTTCTAACTTTTCAAGACCTATGCAATCGAACTCTTGAGTCTTGATTCCATCCACATACATGATCAAGGAAAAAGGGTCTTTTATCACTTCATTAAAATCAAAATAAATAGATGGATCTAGTATATAAGCATCATAATCTTCATCAACGTCAATGACTGGAGCAACAATCGTTTTAACATCGATCAAACGAATCGTCTCGTGTCCAAAACTGTCGTATGCAACAATCTTAATTTGTCTAGTTCCTGGTTCAACTTCAATTTGATCATTTTCTTCCATCAACACATCATCCACATAAACATCAAAGTTCTCAAGATGTGTATCCGTACAAGTAATGGTTAAAGATGTTTTATCAATAAGATAAAGAGTATCCTCTATTGAATGATCATTCACTTTTACTTCTATCTCAGGATCTATTGAATCCAGCATAATCGTTTTACTGGAGTCTTCTAAGACATTTCCAGCACAATCTTTAAGAATATAACGAAATATAGACTCATCTTCTTCATACACATGAAAGAAGATCTTACCATTTTGTGGCCGAATTTCTTCTCCTTGATACCAAAACGAACTTTTCTCGACATCGATTGAAGAATCAAGTGTTACATAGACTTCATCTGGTTCAGTTAATGTATCTTTATCCAGTTCGATATACGAGAGTGCGATCGTAGAATAGAACATATATTCAATCATACTTATCCTCCTAAAAATTGTATTATTTCTAATTTTTCTAAATCATCTTTAAATAATTCTGTAAAAAACGAAGGAATCTTAAATTCTAGATCTTCATCTTGTATGATCAATCCATAAGAAAGATACGCATTTGCCAAAGAAAATAAGATTTCATTTTGTTGATTCGGTAGGTTGGATTGAAGTTCATACAGAATATCCAGATCCTGTTGTTTCAAAATAATTTCGCATTCATTGATAACATTCAATATCAAAAACATATTTTCCATTTTTTGCGTTGTACTTAGTGTTTTTGTCTTTAGATCATACAGAAATCTATGAATGTGTTCATATTGAATATTTTGAGTCTGTTCAATATAGACGTTTGTCAACAAGACCAGGTCGATCAATTGATCTTTCACATCATCATTCAACAAGTTTAAGATATAGGAGCACCAGGAGATGTTTTGCGATTGAATAGCTTGTCTCAAAAGGAAGCGAGACACTTTCTCATCTTCTAATACAGACGTTGAGATCCAGCCATTATCGATCCATAAATAAAGCGTATCTTGAACTTTTTGTTGGTAAGTTCCCTTTGCCCGATTAAGCGTGAATTGATAGGCACTGATCAAATCCGATGAATTTTTTGTATCCAGATATTTAGATAATGGAGAAGCTAATGTGTATCTAAAAAGTAAACTAAATAGAAAGACAGACAACAAAATACTAATAACAATACTTAAGATATACTTAGCTCTACAACATAGTAGAAAGTATCGCTTTAATTGCTTCATTGAGCGAATACGTTTAGAAGGAAGTGTATCTCGACATTTTTGTGCAAGCTTTCTACAAGGACCATGTGAATATAACGCTAACAATATCCCTCCCATCCCATATATGTCACTGGTCTGATCTAAATATCTTGTTTCTGAAAATTCTGGAGCTGTATTGACCTTGGAAGCTAAGATTACTTGCTGTGACGTCTTTTCAAGGCAGGCATTGAAATCAATCAGATAAATTTCTTCATCCACAATGATCAAATTTTCTGGCTTTAGATCGATATATAAAAATCCTTTTTCGTGAATATGTTGTAACATATCTATACAATCTAAGATCCACTTTTTCTTTATTTTTTTAGATACCTTGTCATTTCTTAAAAGCCATTGACCCAGATTAATACCATTAAAATAAGTTTCAATCAGGATCATACTGTTTGGCGTTTCGAACACGTCAATTATTGAAGGCAAGTGTTTGTGTTCAAGTTGACTTAAAACATCTACTTCAACATGAAACTGGTGAATCAAGATTGGATTTGCCTCTTTTAAAACTTCTTTGGCGATATACAACTTGGATGTCAGCTGATCTTCTACGACATATACATTGATCCACGAAGATTTTTGAATCTGGTCTTGGACTAAATATCTATCATTCAAAATCATGATTACTTTTCATGGAAGGTAAACTGTATCTGCGAAAAAGATATGATCATACCATCTTTTAATCGCATCTTTCGTTGGACCAATTTGTCATTTAAATATGTCTTGTTCTTACTTTTAAGATCTTGGATATACCATCGATCGTCGACACGAGTCAACTTTGCATGTTTCAAAGATATCTCTAAAGATTCAATGCGAATATCACAAGCCATAGAACGTCCTATTAGAACTGTTTCTCCTATCAAAGGATAATTTGTTGTCCCATCACTTAAATATGCCTTATACTCATCAAATGAACCTATTAATTGAGTTTTTTCTTCTTGTGACAGGTGACCATACTCTTTTACGCTTTCTTTGATGATAGTATTAGGTATTAAGGGACGCTTTAACATGAAACCGTTATTGCGTTTAAAGTGAAACAGCTTTTTAGGATAATACGAATCGTGTAAAGCCTTGATTGCAAGAATGAGGTTGGGTAATGAAAATTCAGATGATTCTACAAATTTGATTAAGAATCCATTGATTTCATAAGCATGTTCGCTCTTAAAATGATTGATCAAATATTTTACAATTTCAATCCACACATCTTTTTGTATCAACCATTCGTCAATCACAAGAGGAATACCAGCAAAGGAAAATCGATCACCAACGTTCGATACAAATATAAACTCAGGATCTACCAATACCGGTTTATTACGATTTACCGCAACGGCACTGGTAAAAAGATTTTCTAAAAATGAATATCCTTCTTCTTTTTTGAATGTATATTGATCTAAAAAATCATCAAGAGAAAGAAAATCTTGAGTAACATAAGTTATCGTTGCAGAGTTGGCATCATTTAAAATACATCTTAAACATAGATTATCGTGTTCAATTCTTTCGAATAGTGATACATCCAACAATTTGTTCGATTTAAGTCTTAACTTCATTCTTTGATCATTTCGTTCAATTACATCCACCCATTCTTGCATCAAAACACCTCCTTTTTTGCGCTCCTATTTTCTATCACACTTTCATTGGACAAAATGACAAAAAAAACGTAAAATTTTTTTATGAAATTCAAAAAATCTTACGTTTATCTTCATTTTTTGATCATCAATCCGTTATTAAACATCCTTCCTTTCTTTTGGATCGACGTATCTTACGATAATCAAAGTTATATAGGAAACCAATTAGAACATACCATCTATCTTGTATTATGGGCAATTTCAAGTGCTTTGGGATTTTATTTTTATTCTAAGTTTATCTGGAATAACTATCATATTTATTTTCACAAATATCTCCATAAGATTATCTGTTTAGCTATGTGCATCTCCTGTATTATTCCCTACTCTGATACACTTGCATTTTGGATCAATGACTTGCATGTATGGATAGCTATTGTTGCCGTCTTCCTATTTATTTTAGAATGGATTCGAGCTTATTTTAATCCAGCATGTTATAGGGATGCTTCTTTACAAAAACGCCTTCAATATTTATTCTTATTATTTTCAATTTGTGCCTTAGTTCTGTTTGGACTAGGACATGTTACTTCGCTAAGTGAAATCTTATTTTCGACTTTGATCAATTTATATCTCGGTATCTGGTATGTTAAAAGTGCATAAAAAAAGGAAGGCTGTCTAGCCTTCATAGATATCAAGATTCATATTTTCCATCTTAGACTGATAGTGTTTAGCTTTTGATACATAACACATATTATTTCCCAAATTAATTACTCGATCAAAATACATATTCGCAAGTGGATAATCCTGTTCTACAAATGAGATCAATGCAATATAATAACAAGCATCGACTTGTTGGAAAGTAAAGCGAGCTTTATTTAACGAATCAAGATAATATTTCTTACAAGTGCTGAATTCCCCATTCATCAAATCAATTTTATTTTGAATAGAAGCCAATTCTTCATTTTGGATCATGACACCTGTCTGACCAAAACCAAGTTGAATTTTTTGAGCTTCTTCTTTACAGCGATTTAATCCATCTTCATCTTTCATTAAATAATAAATATTTGCCATCAAAGACCAGTATGATAAAGAACTCGCGGCATCTTTTCGTGGATAACTGATCAAAATATCCTGAGCTAATTGTGGATCATCTAAATAAATTAGACACTGAGCAAACAACGTTTGAGATTTAAGCTTTACTTTTCCGTTCTTTGTTGAATAGTAGATAATTGCTGAAGCACAAGCCTCAGGATCACACTTGTCATATAATAGAGAAGTTATTGGAATTAAGCAGAAAGCTCGATATCGTAACAATATATTAAATAAAAACATATAGAACAAAAAAGCCAGAGTTGCGATCATGATATTCTGAATAAAGAATAAAACACAGAACAAGGCAACAATACCTAAAATGTATAGATACGTCATCTTATTGACATTTTTACGACAATTTTCAGCTAATGATTTTACATTCTCATCTAATTTATGATGCAACTTATACATTCTTACAAGTTCTTCATCTTCAGAAAAATTGTGGGCTTTCATCTCTTTGCCACGTTCTTTATTCAAGCTGACCATACCATAGATACAAACAATAATTGCTGGAACGACCAATACAACTCCTAAAATTACCAAAGGTTCGGCAGCAAACATGATCAAAATAATAAAGATAAAAGGATTTAGATTATACAATGACATTAACATCTGAGCAATCAAGATGATATTAATGACACCAGCAAAAGATAAACCTCCTGCTACACATGTAAGCAATATATTCTCAGAAATAAACTTATATAAATCAGAAGGCAATAGCTGTAAATATGTTTCAGTATTAGTAAAGAAAAAGATAGCTGTTACCACACATCCTACGATAAATGCTCCTAGAAGCGATAACAAATGCGTTTTACAACGATATTTCCACATAGAATCCTCACTACTTCTTTTCAATAATTCTAGCCGGAACACCAACAGCCGTTGCATAAGCCGGCACATCTTTTAATAAAACGGCATTGGCTCCTACTTTAGCTCCTTTATGAAGCGTTATATTACCTAGGCATTTTGCCCCAGAACCAACATAAACGCCATCTTCTAAAGTGGGATGTCTTTTTACATGAACAGAACCCGTTCCACCTAACGTAACGCCATGATAAAGCTGGCAGTCATCTCCAATAACAGCCGTTTCTCCGATGACAACGCCCATGCCATGATCAATAACCAATCCGCGCCCTATAGTAGCGCCAGGATGAATCTCAATGCCTGTCCAATTACGGGCAATATTCGAAACCCAACGTGCAATAAAGGTATGATTTCTAACCCAGAACCAGTGAGCTATACGATGAAACCCTATGGCTTTGATATGAGGATATAACCAAAAAACTTCTAATTTTGAATGTGCAGCTGGATCTAATTCCATGGTACGTTTTATGTTATAAGCAGCATCTTTAAAAAAAGAACGCTTTTTTTCAGCACCGTTCATATAAAAAAGTTTAGTTTATTTTCAGTAAAAATGCAAGTGTAGTAATCTAAAACATACAAAAAGGACGTAAGATAAACTTACGCCTTATATTTACGAACTAAATAGATCGTAATCGCCGCTCCTGATATACCAAGCAAGGCTATAAACAATGTTGTATTATTTTGCAAGCCTGTTTGAATTTCAGGTATTCTTTCATTCTTATATGATAAAGAATACACTCTATCTTCATCAGTTTTAACTTCTTTTTCATTAATGAATACTTGGCCGTATTCCTTTACTTGAACACATACAACTTCATCTGACAACTTATATCCATTTGGTGCTTTTATTTCTTTGATGTAATATGTTCCTACATCAATATCATCAAATTGAACATAACCTGCATTATCTTCATTTGTTTTTGATTCAATCAACTCTTCACATTTTTTATCCTTATACAACCCAAATTCAAAACGATTATTCTTGATTATATTGTTATTTTGATCAACTTTATTCACGCATATTGATATCGTATTAAAATCATTTTCTAAAATCTTCTCTATGTGGATCGTGTCTGTATCTTTTGGATTTCTTGCATCAATTTCAATTGTTTCTGTATTTAGTACATAACCAGGACATGGCTCAATTTCCCTTAATTCATACAAAGCGAGAGGGAAATCACCTTCAAAGACAATTTTTCCATCTTTATCTGAATAACTAGTTTCCACTAAAGCATCTTTGGGAAGAACAATACCATCTATTCCATGTAAATCCTCTTTAAGATACAACCCATACAATGCATTTTGAAGAGGTTTCTTTGTCGAAGAAGAGACTTTTTCTAAATCCAGTGCAATTTTGATACGCTCATTTTTAATATCCTTTTGAACAACGGTTTGACCATCTTCACTAATCTGCAGTTCCACTTCAATAGGGTCTTTATTTTGTACATAGCCTACAGTAGCCTGCACTTCTTTTAGAATGTATTTTCCAAAAGGAAGATCTTTGGTTAAAGCAATACCTGTTTGATTTGTTGTGATCGTATCGACTTTTTCATCTTGATTATAAACTATATCATCTGCTGGATCTTTAATATCCTCTGCTGCAATTACTTCAAATTTCGTGTTTTCTAGACCTATTTCTTCATATTCAAAAATCGTTTTCGTCTTTTTTTCTTCAGTCGTTACAGTAGCCGATTTTAAAGTTTCCCCAATCTTGTTAACCTGTATTTTCCCTTCAGTCTCTTTTACACGATAATTAAACGAAGCTTGTCTTGGAGTTGTTTTACCAAAAGAAGCCAATGTTTGATTTTGTGGATTAAAATATGCGATGCAATTATTGTTTGCCTCATTTCTAGAATACAATCCATCAAATGTGATCGTACCAAATTTTGCACTGCCTTTTTCTATCCATAATCTTAATGTGTTTCCATTTTTTTCAACATGTACACCCGAAATAGATGAATTTAGTACATAATCAGATAGAACACCATTTGTGTCTTCAAGTGTTACTGCATATTTTTCACCATATCCATTTAGTTCCACAGTTTGATTTTCAAATGATAGAGATGTATTCATCTTACGAATTCTGTCGTTGATTACATCAATACGAGACTGAATGTCTGCTGGAATATTTGATATCACATCACCAAAGTGTACTTGCCAAATTCGTACCTGTGTTGCTGCATTCATTTCTTCTGAAAAATCATTGGCATATCCATACCCTAAACTTGAAATCAATGCCATTTCATTAATTTGAGAATCCGAGTATCCAGCAGTATAAAGTGCATTTAAAGCAGCCTGTCCGTCCAATATTTCCATAGCAAACGAAGGATAAATTTCAACATTTGGTTCTACACAATAAGCATTTTGCCCATTAATACTGAAATTATCGATTCTTATACTCGTTATATTTCTTTGAGTTTGTAAATAACGATCATAAAAGACAGTAGATAAACCCATCCTCCATCGATCTCCATGCGTATCCAAAGATACGTTTCCTATTGCAGCCGAAATCGGCATGCTTATTCTAAAAATAGAAGTAAGCAACAAAGCAAAGATAAACAGTTTTTTTCCAAATTTTTTAAAATTCATATTCTTTCTCCTTTCACTGTTCACTTATCTATCACACCTGAAATGAACAAAAGGACAAAAAAATACGAAATTCTTTAAAAAATCTCAAAAAAAAACTCCTTTTTACGGAGTCATATGCATATGGCGGAGAGTATGAGATTCGAACTCATGGTAGCTTTCACTACACAGCCTTTCCAAGACTGCACCTTAAACCACTCGGACAACTCTCCAAGCTTTAATATATTACTAAATTAGAATTTTTCTGTCAACAAAAACATAAAAGCTATGATAGACGGGATTTTTAAATTTCCTCTATCATAGCTTTTTTCTTAAAGCATACTTTGAATTGTATCTAAGACTTCTTTAAAACCAATCTTCTCAGTACTAGAAACACCATGTACTTGTTTTAAAGGAATTTGAAAACACTGTGAAATATTTTTTAAAGCTTTGATTCGTTTTGTCTTAGGTACTTTATCAATTTTTGTTGCAACAATAACAATAGGAATCGATACTTCTTTAAAAAATTCAATCATCTCTTTATCATCTTTGGTTGGATCATGTCGTGCATCAATCAGTTGAACAACACACTTAATTTGTTCTCTCTCATTGAAATATTCATCCATCATATGCCCAAGTTTTTCTAAACTCGATTTAGACATTTTCGCATACCCATATCCGGGTACATCGACAAGCATCCATGTCTGATCAATGTCAAAGAAATTTAATAATCTAGTTTTACCAGGAGTGCTTCCTACATAGGCGAGTTTTTTTCGATTTGTTAAAGCATTGATAAAGCTTGATTTTCCTACATTACTGCGTCCAACAACTACTACTTCTGGTAATGTGGTTTCTGGCCATTCAGATTTTTGAGTGGCTGAAGTAACAAACTGTGCGATCATCTTACTGTACCAAAGCTGCGTTCAAAACTTGTTTAACAGTCGAAACAGGAATAAAATGCACAGATTCCTTTACTTCTTCTGGAATATCATCCAAATCTTTCACATTACCTTTCGGAATCAAGATCGTATCAATTCCACTTCGATGTGCTGCTAGTGATTTTTCTTTCAAACCACCAATTGGAAGCACATTTCCACGTAGTGTCACTTCACCCGTCATAGCCAAATTAGCTTTTACTGGAATTTCAGAGAAACAAGATACCAAAGCTGTTGTCATTGTAACACCAGCACTTGGCCCATCTTTAGGAACTGCTCCTTCAGGAACATGAATATGTACGTCCATTTTTTCAAACATCTTAGGATCAATCTTATATTCTTTGGCATGCGCACGAATAAAGTCTAGGGCAATACTGGCGCTTTCTTTCACGACATCTCCCAATTGACCCGTTAAGATCAAGTTTCCTTTACCCTCAAATTTGTTTGCTTCAATTTGAAGAATATCACCACCAAAGCTAGTATAAGCTAGCCCTGTAACTGTACCAACCTGATCTTTTTTTTCCTTCTTTCCATATTCTACCTTTTCATTACCTAACCATTCTTTGATTAGTTTCTTAGAAATAGTAATAGATTTCTTTTTATCTTTTAAGATAGCCAATACCGTTTTACGACAAATCGTCGCGATTGTTCTTTCTAGCTGACGCACACCGGCTTCGCGTGTATAGTAGCGAATCAAATATAGAATCATGTCATCAGACATTTTCAGCTGAGATGGTTTTAAACCATTTTCCAACAACTGTTTTGGCAATAAATGTTGTCTTGCAATATTGACTTTCTCGATATCTGTATAACTTGAAAGCTCAATAATTTCCAATCGATCGCGTAATGCAGGCGGAATATTTTCCAAATAATTTGCAGTCGCGATAAACAAGACTTTAGAAAGATCATAAGCTTCTTCAATATAATGATCTGAGAATAGGGTGTTCTGTTCAGGATCCAATACTTCTAACATTGCACTGGAAGGATCTCCTTTGTAGTCACTAGCCATTTTATCCAATTCATCGATCAAGAACACTGGATTGATCGTGCCAGCTTTTTTCATACCTTGAATGATACGCCCAGGTAAAGCCCCTAGATATGTTCGACGATGACCACGAATTTCTGCTTCATCACGAACACCACCTAAAGACATCTTAACAAATTTTCTTCCTAATGCTCTAGCTACACTTTTCGCAAGAGATGTCTTGCCAACACCAGGAGGACCAACCAAACAAATAATTGGTGCTTTTAAAGAATTAGTCATTTGTTTCACTGCAAGGTATTCCATGATACGCTCTTTAACTTTTTTCAAGCCATAATGATCCGCATCTAAAATATCCTGAGCAGCACTGAGATCTTCATTATCCTGTGTTGTCTGCCACCAAGGAAGATCCATTAACCAATCAATGTATGTTTTGATGACACCCGTTTCTCCACTTGCCATTGGAAGCATTTCGTAACGAGCTAATTCTTCTTTTACTTTCTTCTTTATATAGTCAGGATATGGATTTTCATCCAGACGTTTGCGAATCTGTTCTGCATCTTTATCCTGCTCAACAACATCACCTAATTCTTCACGAATCGCATGCATTTTTTCGCGTAAATAATAATCTTTTTGACCTTGATCGATGCGTTCTTTGACCGTTTCATTGATTTTCTGTTCTACTTCTGACATGCGTTTTTCTTTTTCCATATCAGTCAACAACATTTCTAAACGATCATTAATGCCAAGTGTTTCTAGATACTCCTGTTTTCTTTCTGTTAATAAAGGAAATGTTTGAACTGCTTTATCGCTTAATACGTCAGCTCCAATTCCTTTAGACAGTTCGATCATCAATTCTTTTGATAAGAACTTTTCAACATGCGGAAAAGCTTCAAAAGCGCCGGCAATCATTCGAACCAATGCAACTTCTTCCACTTCATCTTGACGATAGCTATGCAAGATATCTACCGTACCCATATCACTTAAAGAACCTTTTGACCATTCTTTTAATTCTACACGATCTAATCCTCTGAATTTAATACGTAAGAAATTTTCAAATTTACGCACATGACGAATTTCACATAATGTTCCAACATGATATATATCATCTAATGTAGGATTTTCCTGCTGAAGTTTTACTTGAGATAAAAGTACGACTTTGTCTTCGTAATTATCTCTGGCATTTTCAACAGCTTTTAAAGATGCTTCTCTTCCAACATCAATTACAATTTCCTGTTCTGGGAAGATAATGACACCTTTGGTACATACTAAAGGATAAGTTTGAGACATTAGTATTCCCCCTTGTCTGTTTATAAAAAAGACGCATAGCGCCTTTTTATTTTATATATTCTACTACTTTACTGACTCTTTAATCAACTCTAATGCTTTTTGTTGAGCTAAGTCATATTTTACGTTTTCTGGATTGATGATTCCTTTGATTTTTTCAACATCCATACCGTAAGTTTCAGACATCTGCTTGAATTCGTTTTCAACAGCTTCATCATCAATAACGATGTTTTCTGCTTTAACGATTGCATCCAATACTAGACTTGCTTTTACATTCTGTTCTGCACTTGGACGCA
This sequence comes from uncultured Faecalitalea sp., assembly GCA_946408025.1. GTDB lineage: Bacteria > Bacillota_I > Bacilli_A > Erysipelotrichales > Erysipelotrichaceae > Faecalitalea. The sequence continues at coordinate 7,326 of CAMJQJ010000018.1, read as the reverse complement.
TTGTTTCTCTTAGCTGAGCTTCTGTCTGTCCTATAGCTTCAAGATATTGTTTAGCCGTAAATCCACTCTGCATCATACGGTTTTCAAAATTCTTGTATTCACGATCAATCTGTGATTCGATCATTACTTCTGGAATTTCAACAGTCGCGTTTTCACAAACTTTTTCAATCAACGCATTAACGAAAGCATCTTCAGCTGATTTTTCTTTCTGCGCTTTTAACTCATCAGCTTTCTTTTCTTTAAACTGCTCAAGTGTTTCAACACCATCCATCTTTAATTTCTGAACTAATTCATCATTAGCTTCTGGAAGTTCTTTATACTTGATATCATGAACAGTAACTTTGAATGTTGCTTCCTGACCAGCAAGATCTTTTGCCTGATAATCTTCTGGGAATGTAACAACTACATCTTTCTGATCTCCTGTTTTTACACCAACAAGTTGTTCTTCAAATCCAGGAATGAATGTTCCTGAACCTAATTCCAAAGGATAGTTTTCGCCAGAGCCACCTTCAAAGGCTACACCGTCTTTTTCACCAACGAAATCGATTGTTACCTGGTCTTTTAACTGAGCTTCTTCATCTTCTTCACGAATTACCCAGTCAGCATAACGATTCTGGATACGTTCAACTTCTGCGTTGATATCTTCTTCAGTTACTTCCACTTCTTCTTTATGGATATCTAGACCTTTGTAATCTCCTAATGTTACTTCTGGAGAAACAACACAATTAAATGCCATGACAACTTTGTCATCATCTGCTTCTTTGATATCTAATGTAGGGCGAGCTACCAATTCAAGTTTATTTTCATCGATACCATGAACTAAAGCTTCATTTGCGATTTCTTCTGCAGCTTCAGTATATAATGCTTCTTTAGAAATCTGTTTTTTGATCAAAGCTTCTGGAACCTGTCCAGGACGGAACCCTTTGATATTAATGTGTGATTTAATCTTTTTTAAAGCTTTATTCTGTGCTTTCTTCCAAGCATCACCTTCTACTGTTACTTCAAGAACACCAGTAGATTTTTCATTTAAAGTCCAGTTACTAGTCATCGTTATCTCCTCGTCTTTCAATTTCTAGTGGCATATCAGCCACATCTTGCAACTCATGTATTTGTATAAAAGCTGCTAACTGGTCGGATTGTCCAAAGGCCTCCAACACCAATCTGACAATTGATTTGGCCAGAACATAAGGATCCTGATCCATAAAATCAAAAGGTCTAACTTCCAAAACTTCCTGTTCTAACAAGCGATTACAGAAATTTTGAAAAGCTGGATTGTTGTTTGAAAACCATTGATCAAACAGTTCTCTAGCTCGAATCAATACATCATCTTCATTTTTTGAAATGATCGAGCTTGGAATAAATGTTATTTCCAATCCGTTTTTGATCACTGTATAAGAATCGTCGATCTTTTGTTCCATCAAACTTTCGATCAACTCTCCTTTATATTCATCAAGTAGTTTAGAATCTAGAAGAGTCTGAACTTCATCATGATAATTTCTTAGATTCAGATTTTGCAGCAGTGAAACAGCTTTTTCCTGTTGTTGCAAACTTCCATAGATCCATGCCTGTAATTGTTCATCGTCAGCAGAACGAACCGGTTTATCTATATAGCTCAGGCATTCTTTTTGATACTCTTCAAGAACCTCCATAGCTTCCTTGGGGACATATGGCAATTCTAATTCTTGATGAATCAAATCGTACGCTGTTTGATAACTTTTATCATCGATCTGTTTTTGAATCTCTTTTAATAAAGATAGATAATATGCGTTCACGTTACCTCCTAGCGAAACACGTTAAGTTTAACATAAAGTACCCCAATAATCAACGGATAGCACTGCTTTTCAAGCGATGTTAAATGGTATATAATGACGATAACGAAAGGAGCCGTTATGAAGTCGAGATTGGGCAAACTATTTTTTTGTCTGATCATATGTTTTTTCTTTGGCAGTTCACTAACCGTTGTTAACGCAAGTGAAGATACACTGGAAATCAACAATTACATTAACGACTATGCTGATTTAATTGATGAAGAAACCGAATCAAAGATGAATCAAGCCGGAAGTACACTGGAAGAAAACACAGGTGCACAGGTTGTATTCATCACTGTAGATTCTTTAGAAGGACAGGATATTCGTCAAGTTGCTTACAAAACATTTAATGAATATGGCTTAGGTGATGAAGATCTTGATAATGGAATCTTATTTATCGTTAGCATGGAAGAAAAGGAACGATATATGGAAGTTGGAACAGGACTTGAAGGTACGATTACCGATATCACAAGTCAACATCTACAAACCGACTACCTTGTTCCACAATTTCAAGATGGCAACTATCAAAAAGGATTGGAAGACTTATACTATCAAACCATCGATGCCATTACCAATGGAATTGATAACGGTGAATTAGAAGCAGCAACAAACACGAATCAGGAAGAAGAAAACGGAATGTTCAATTTGATCTTTACTATCATTTTGATCACAATTATTCTATTTATCTTATTCTATTACAGTTTTTCTGGTTCTTCGAGTGTCGAAATCGTCCTTAAACCAGGACAAAGGTATAAACTAAATGTAAGAGGATATGATTTCAATGATGAAAGTATCCTCGTATCCACTCAAGATTCATCAATTGTACAAGTCGAAGCGGATGGTTGGATTACTGGTGTATCCATCGGAAAAACGGTGATTACCTTGCAAAAACTAAATGAACATACAAAGAAACAAATCCCTGTTCATGTAACCAGAAGACCAAATTCCTCAAGACGAAACGATCGTACTTTAGACTACCTATTATGGGGTTCTATGTTATCAAACCGACATAGATATACTTCTCATAGAAGCCGTGGTGGTTTCGGCGGTGGTTTTGGTTCCGGTGGTTTTGGTGGATTCTCCGGAGGCGGAGGTTCATCAAGAGGCGGTGGAGCTGGCGGAAGCTGGTAAGAAAGGATCAAAAATATGAATCAAACAAAAAAATTCCCTCTATGGGGAAAAATATTAATCGTTGTTGGTGTTATCGTTATTGCATTAGGAGCTATTTTTATTTCTCCTTACAATACAATGATTGAAAAAGAAGAAAACGTCACAACAATGCAAGCAAACATTCAAACTTCACTACAATCCAGGCTTGATAAGATCAATGAACTCATGCCTAGTGTACAGGCAATCCTTGATCATGAAAGTGAAGTCTACAAAGACATTGCAGCTTTGCGCAGCAACATGGAAGGTGTTGCTATTGACGAAGATGGAAATCTTACACTCGATTCCAATGCTACAACTTCTGATTTAGAACAAGCAGATACTGCTTCAAGTCAGATTCTGCGCGATATCAATGTCGCAATTGAAGCTTATCCACAACTTCAAGCTCAAACAGTCATGCAGGATTTTATGACGAGTGTAGAAGGCATTGAAAATCGTTTAAGTGTTGCAAGAGATAATTACAATCAAGCTGTGCAGGATTACAACACATATGTAAGAAAATTCCCTAATAACATCATTGCAGGTATATTTGGTTTTTCTACAAAAGAAAAATATCAAGCAAGTGATGAAGCTCAAGATGCACCAACAGTCGAATTTAACTAAAGCGACGATCAATCGATCGCCGCTTTTTGATTCTTTTCAAGTTGATAAAGATTCTTCCATTCATGTCTTAAAAGACAAACACTGACAATAAACGCAACAAAATCCGCAACAGGAGCTGCATACATCAATCCATCCAAACCCATAAAGATTGGAAAGATCAAAGCAAGCGGAATGAAAAATAACACTTGTCTGGTCAATGATAAAACCATCCCTTTTAAAGGTTTTCCTATCGCACTAAAGAATCCAGAAGATAACATCTGCACGCCGTTAATAGCCGCCATAAATAAATATGTTCGCATGAAACGAATCGCAAACTCAAAATATAATTTATCGCCTGAACCAAAAATCGATAGAACTATTCCAGGACAAAATTGAAATAAAGACCACCCAATAATAGAGACCACTAGATTAAGTTTTAAAGCAAGCATGAAAATTCCTCGAACACGATTATATTGTTTAGCCCCATAATTAAACCCAACAATTGGCTGCATCCCTTGTGAAATCCCAATGATGATAGCTAAAAGAATTGCATTGGTTTTCATGACAATACCGCAGGCAGCCAAAGGAATTTCCTGCCCATAAATAGAGAATTGACCATAATACGTCATTGAATTATTCAATATAATCTGTACAAGCATCAATGAAATCTGATTTACACAGGAACTGATACCTATAGCGCTCGTAGATAAAAATTCATGGAATGAGAAACGAAAATCCGAGCGAACCAAATTAACATTCTTAAATAATCTTAGGTATCGTAAAGCCATCAAAGCACTAGCAATCTGACCGATTACCGTAGCCCATGCAGCCCCCTCAACACCCATATCAAATACAAAGATAAAAATTGGATCCAGGATCGTATTAATAATAGCCCCAAGCACCATACAAGCCATTGAATATTTAGGCGATCCATCTGCACGAATCATATTTGACATTACATTGGTAGTAATCAAAAATGGAACGCCCCATGTTGTAATTTGCGTATAAGAATATGCATAAGGAAAAATCTGATCCGTCGAGCCAAAGGAATACAATAAGGGAGTTAAGAAAGTCAAAACCAAAATGACATACAGAGCACTCAAGATCAACATAGATACAAAGCCATTGCCGACTACGCGAGCTGCCTTGTCATTTTCCTTAGCTCCTATATATAAAGAAAAGCGAGATGCACTTCCTATACCCACCAATAAAGCAATCGCTACTGAAATCGTTGTTAAAGGAAAGGCTACATTAGTAGCCGCATTCCCTAAATAACCAACACCCTGACCAATAAAAACCTGGTCAACAATATTATAAAGAGAGCTCACCAGCATTGAAATGATGCTAGGAATCGCAAAACTTCTCAAAAGCTTAGATAATTTTTCAAACCCAAGTGGATTTTTATACATGGAATCACCCTTTCGTCTTTGGAAATATACACTAAAATCATAAAAAAGAAAAGATGTCTTAATCCATCTTTTCAAAATGCGCTATCAATTTTTTATCCCCCAAGGAATGCTCTCGAATTTCGATTAATTCATTGCCTCTTTCATCAAACCAACCTATAAATCGATGTCCTTCTTTTTTAGCCGGTTTTAGTTTAATCGTTTTATCAAAATATGTATAAATCCTTGGATTCGACCTTGAAGCATACCCTTTTCCTACATCGTATATGATTGAAAAATGTGTCACTTCCCAACGAGCATACAGCGTACAATCTTCCTCAATTGTTTGATCATATGTATACTGCCAATGATAATCCGGATCCCAATACCATCCCATAAACGTATACCCTAATCGCATTGGGGTACGTATATCTTCTAGTTTTTTATCAGAATTTGTCTGCATGTTTGGAATAATGGCTCCTCCAAACGTTTCAAACTGAACAGTGTTGAAATCGCGATATTTTGCGACTAAAGTGACAGGCTGACATTGTTGCTCAGGAATATACTCAACTCTTTTACCATCTAAATACCATCCTTCGAATATTTTTCCTTGTTTTTTTGCCGGATATAATCGAATAACCCCCGATTCTATCGTGATATATTTAGGATTCTTTCTTGAATTCATGCCTCCATCTGTTTGATAAACGACCGGATACCAAATGGGAACCCATTTATCATATAAGCTCATCGTATGAGGCAATATTCCTCCAGGATTGATTCTCTTTGTACACTCTTTATCTATATACCATCCAGCAAAATGATAACCTTTTCTCTTTTCCATATCTTTTAAAACCTCATGTTGAAATTAAAAATACTTTCTGTTATAATACTAGTGTTGTCCTCGTAGCTCAGTTGGATAGAGCATGCGCCTTCTAAGCGCACGGTCGGGAGTTCGAGTCTCTCCGAGGACGCCATTTTTATTTATATTTAGAACTGCAAATCATGCAGTTCTTTTTTATTCAATAATAAAAACCACGCCTTGACGATCTGCTGAACCTGAGGCTAGAGATACTTCTTTATCCAAATAAGCATCAAGATCTAATGCATCTAATTTTCCTTCTATGATCAAATTCTTTTGATTCTGCTCATAGATCTTAATATATGAATCTGTATGCATGATCGAAACATAATTTCTTAACTTCATCACAACATCCCCTTTCTTTATTATAATACACTTCTAAAAAGAATGACATATAAAATCAAGCCTGACAATGTCAGGCTTTTTCTTACCAATCTTCTCTGTGAACGATCTGTCCTTCAACACGGGCTCCATCTATTGTCAAAATCCCATAACTAGGTGTTTTGCCATCACGAGGACTAGTTGTTGATCCCGGATTCATCAAAAAGATTCCATTTTTCCATGTCATCTTTGAAACATGAGTATGCCCATAAAGAACAATATCACACCCATTATCATATGCCATAGAAACTAATGTTTCTTCTCGATTCAAAAATGAACAGCGGTGTGAATGAAGAACAAGAATGCGGTGTCCCTGTACTTCAATAATACGTTCATCTTCAAATCCGACAAAATAATCATTATTTCCACGAACAAAGATCCACTGTGGATACCATTGAGGATCATCCTCTAAATCTCCGCAATGAATAAAAAGATCTGCATCCTTGTATTTATCAATAAGTTCATCCAAAATATCATTTCGATAATGCGTATCACTGGCTACAATAATTTTCATCATATTTCCTCTTAATTTAGTTCTTCTTCAAACGTCATCTCTTCCATGCATACATCTTTATCATGCATCTGCCTTGCAGTCTGCTGCCCCACATATCGTAACACAAAAGGTTGATAAAGCTGGTTTGTTGTAGACTCTTTCCCTTCCGGATAACGAATGACAAAACCATAACGATATGCATTTTCTCGAAGCCAATCCATCTTTAGTCGAGCTGTATCGGACAAGTTTTCTAAAACTGTAGAATAATCTCTAGTTAGATACACATTATTTTCTATGCATAAATCTATCCACTCATCCATTTCCTGTAAACCAATCGTAAATCCTAATTGAAATTCGTTTTGACCAGCTGGAAGCATATAATCATCAATTTGATCTGGAATTCGATTATTTAATTGAACATACTCCTCCATAATAGCTTCATACGATAAATATCCTTGTGCAAGATCTAAAGAAACTTCATTATTCATCACAGAAGCAAAATCCTGAATCATAGATTGAAGATTCGAAGCTACTTCACTTCTTACAGAAACAGAAGAAACACTTACTAGATTTGAAGGGACATATTTATAAACTGTACTATTCTCAAGATCGGAAGAGCACACGTCTGAACTCCAGTCACCAATGGAAATC
>CAMJQJ010000017.1 GCA_946408025.1 uncultured Faecalitalea sp. | reverse complement strand
ACCACCGAGATCTACACTCTTTCCCTACACGACGCTCTTCCGATCTTGAAGAAACGGGTATTTTTGGGCTTGGATTGATCGTATTTTTGTATGGGGTCATTATTTATCGCTTGTTTTATTATGCCTTTAAGACAAATGAAACGATTTATAAGGTCGTTCTGGTAGGGAATGCCACCTATTTGTTCATGCATTTTTTCTTGAATGTTGGTGGTGTGGCTGCCTTGATTCCGTTTACGGGGGTTCCACTGCTATTTATCAGTAGTGGTGGTTCTTCTTTGATGGCTATTTGTATCGCGATTGGTTTATCGCAACAGTGTATTTCGCAAATACGGATAAAGGAGATGAATGCCTAATGCGTATCGTTGCAGGAAAATATGGTTCGAGACCTTTAAAAGCTTGTAAAGGAGATATGACAAGACCGACAGCGGATAAAGTAAAAGGGGCTATTTTTTCAAGCCTTGGAGGATCTTTTGATTCTGGAAAGATGTTGGATTGTTACAGTGGAACAGGGAATATGGCTTTGGAGGCTTTATCAAGAGGCATGAAATTTGCGACCATGGTTGAAAAAGATCGAATGGCTCTTAATGTAATTCGTGAAAATGTAAGGTCTTTGCAGGAAAAGAATTGTGAAATCATATCGGGGAATATTTTTTCTGTCATCCATCGTTTGAAAGAAGCTTATGATCTGGTTTATATCGATCCTCCTTATAAAGAAGAAAAGAATGTGGAATTGATCGAAAAATTAGATCAGTTATCTTTGATCAATACAAATGGAATGGTCGTAGTGGAAAGCTTGGCTCAACAAACATTTCCAGAACAGATCGCAACATTAGTAAAACAGAAAGAAAAAGTGTATGGTATTACCAAGATCACATATTATAGAAAGCAGGAAAAAGAATGAAAACAGCAGCATTTTGTGGAACTTTTGATCCCGTGACCCTTGGACATGTGGATCTGATTCAAAGAGCCAGTAAGATGTTTGATAAACTCGTAGTCTTTATAGCTCCAAATTCTATGAAGACAAATACTTTTTCAAATGAACAAAGACTTGCCTGGTTAAAAGAAATTACTAAGGATATGCCTAATGTAGAGTGTTATATCCAGGATGGACTCGTAGTGGAAGCTTGTCATAAAGTAAAAGCTACGGTACTTGTAAGAGGAATTCGAAATACCGTGGATTTTGAATACGAAAAGAATATGGCTGGAATGAATACATTGATCGATCCAGCCATTGATACGATCTGTCTTTATACAAGAGAAGATCTGGCACTTTGTTCTAGCACGAATGTTCGTGAATTTATAAAATATGGTTTGGATATCTCGTCTTTTGTGCCAGAGTGTGTACTTAAGACGATCAAAGAAAGGGAATCGAAATGAGATCATTTACAGATTGGTTAAGAAATGAAGGATTTAGACCAAAGCGAGAAGATATTTATGAGGAAGCTTGTACTCATTCAAGTTATGCCAATGAACATCCTCATGGTTGTGATAATAATGAGCGCTTAGAATTTATGGGCGATGCGGTCCTTCAGATTTGGAGCGCAGATCAGTTGTTTCATATGCAGCCAAAGATGCATGAAGGGAAAATGACAACCTTACGAGCTCAAACAGTATGTGAAGCTACTCTTGCAAAATTAAATGAAGAACTAGGTTGGTATAAATTTTTGAAATTAGGAGTTGGTGAGGAAAAGAGCGGAGGTAGAAAACGTCGTTCTTTAATGGCCGACCAGTTTGAAGCTTGCATCGGAGCAATGTATATCGATTTGGGATATGAAGCGTGTGATAAAATTTTGACCGAATATATGATGCCAGTCTTTGGTAGTGAAAAAAGTGAAGATGTAACAGATTATAAGACGCATCTTCAAGAGGTGATTCAGGCTGATTCTCGTAAGACCATTCAATATAAACTTATCGAAGAACAAGGTCCTAGCAACGCTCCAACCTTTACAATGGGAGTCTATCTGGATGATATCTTGTTAGGAAAGGGATCCAGCAGTACTAAGAAAAAAGCTGAACAATTGGCTGCTAAAGCAGCTTTTGATAAAATGGCTAAGTAAAGGAGGAAAGTATGGCACAGGACGTAAAAAATTCCTTTGAGAAACTATTACCGTCATCATTAACGGGATATTTTGATAATGCGACCTTTGTCAAAAATCCTGTTTTTCATTCACAAAAAAAACAATTGGAACTAAACATTGAAGTCGAGAATGTACTTCCATTTTCTATATATGAAGAAGTTTTATCTAAGCTCCAACTAGCTCTTCATGTTCATCTTGTATGGAACCTGCAGTCTAAAAATTCTCAAGTTTCAATGGAAGAACTTGATCTTTATGTCAATTATTTTGTGGAAAAAGTGGATGCATTACGATGTTTTCGCTTTCTACATCCTTACCAGGAGAATCATACCGTTTGTTTTTCAACGAAAGATCCTGAAAGGCTAGCATCATTAAATCTTTCTTTGCCTACACTAAAAGAAGAATTGAAAAAAGTCGGGATTCAGATGGAAATCTTATGTAAGCTGGTTGAAGATGATGAAGATATAGAAACCAATGTGATCGAAATCAAACCAATTCCACAAAAGGTGGCTCCGGAACCAAAGCGTAATAATTATTCTTATAAAAAAGAAGAAGCCGAAGTTTATAAAATATCAGAACTTCAGGTAGGTATGCGCAACGTAGCCTTTGAAGGACATATTTTTTCAATTGATAATCGAATCATGAAATCAAAGAAGACATTGCAAATGTTATATATCAGTGATTATGAAGATGCGATCGTTGCCAAACGATTTGAAGGAGCACGTTGTCCATTAGAAGAAATTGAAAAGGCTAAAAAAGGGCAGACAGTTCGTGTAACTGGGGAAGTTGTTTATGATTCTTTTTCCAAATGTGATGCCTTTATGATCAACAAGATGGAAGTGATTCCAGAAAAGAAAAGAGTGGATAATGCCAAAGAAAAACGTATTGAATGGCATGTTCATTCTAACTTTTCGGAAATGGATGGTGTTTGCGCTATTGAAGAGTTCATCCAGGCTGCATACGACTGGGGTATGGATGCGATAGGAATTTGTGATCATCAAGTTGTTCAGGCTTTTCCTATGGCACAACATAAGGTAAGTGCTTTAAATAAAGCTAATCCAAATCGTAACTTTCAAATGTTGTATGGTTGTGAAATGAGTATGGTGGATCCAGAATATAAGATCGTAACCAATAATAATCACGCAAAATTGGAAGATTGTACATTTGTGGTATTTGACCTTGAAACCACAGGCTTATCCAATCGCTTGGATAAGATCATTGAATTTGGTGCGGTAAAGATGAAAAATCGTGAAGTAATTTCACGTAAACAGATGTTTATTAATCCAGAATGCAAATTACCGGCACACATCATGTCTTTAACACACATTACACAAAATAATGTGGATAGTGCTAAGACGATTGAAGAGGCGATAGATGAAATATTAGAGTATTTTGAAGATGCGGTACTGGTTGCCCATAATGGAGTGTTCGACGTTGGTTTTATTAATGCGGCCTTACGTAAGTTAGGAAGAGAAGAGTTAAAGAATCCAACAATTGATACTTTGCCATTGGCATACGCGATCCTAGATCGAAAAGGATATCGACTAGGACAAGTATGTCGTTCTTATGGGGTCAGCTACGATGGCGAAGGAGCCCATAGAGCCGATTATGATGCGGAAGTTTTATCGCAGGTGATGTGTCATATGATGAATGATCTGGGCAGTGAGGCAACGATGGATACATTATGTCAGTTGCAGGATAAACCAGAGGGGTTCAAGAAGAATCATCCAAATCACATTACTGTATACGCTAAAAATAAAGAAGGGTTAAAAGAGCTTTTCGAGTTGATTACTTTATCGCATACACAATACCTGGCATATAATGGAAAATCGGGTGAAAATGTGGTAGCAGAACCACGCATCATTCGCAAAGAGTTGATTGAAAAACACACACATGGAAATCTATTGTTTGGGTCTTCATGTCAAAATGGTGAGATATTTGATCTGGCACATACACGAAGTGAACAAGAACTACTGGATGCGATGGATTTTTATGATTATATCGAAGTTCAACCTTTGGAATGTTATAAAAATATGATCGATCGAGGCAGTATCAAAGATGTTGACGAATTAAAAGAAATTATACGCTTTATCCTTGATGCTGCTCAGAAGAAAGACAAGATGGTCATTGCGACAAGTGATGCGCACTATGTACACCCACATGAAAAACGTGTTCGTGATATTTATATCAATGCCAAAGCAATTGGAAACGCAAGACATCCTTTATATTTCTACGATCGTGTAAAGCGTAAAGCATGCAAGGCACCAGATCAGCATTTGCTGACGACAGATGAGATGTTGCAGGCATTTAGTTGGATCGGGGAAGATTTTGCGTATAAGATTGTTGTTGAAAATCCAAGAGAACTCAAATCTATGATGGAACCAATTTATCCTATCAAAGATAAACTGTATCCACCGGATATTGAAGGATCTGATCAAAAGTTACGTGATATATGTTTTGAAACAGCACATTCGATTTATGGAGAAAACCTACCAGATTTAGTAGAGAAAAGACTATCTCGTGAATTGGATAGTATCATTGGACATGGATACTATGTTGTTTACTATATTTCGCATCTATTGGTTAAAAAGAGCAACGATGATGGATATCTAGTTGGAAGTCGTGGATCTGTTGGATCCAGCTTTGTTGCGACGATGTCCAATATTACCGAAGTAAATCCACTGACACCGCATTATGTATGCCCAAAATGTCATTATTATGAATTTGTTGATGATGAAGATATTAAATCAGGATTTGACCTTCCAGATAAAGCATGTCCAGTATGTGGAACCATCATACGTGGAGATGGCCAGGATATTCCGTTTGAAACGTTCTTGGGCTTTGAAGGAGATAAAGTTCCGGATATCGATTTGAATTTCTCTGGAGAATATCAGCCAACAGCCCACGCCTATACCAAGGAAGTATTCGGTGAAGATCATGTCTTTCGTGCAGGAACTGTAGGTACGGTTCAGGAAAAAACAGCATATGGATATGTCAAGGGCTATGAAGAAGAGATGGATATTCCTGAATATAGTGAAGCAAAGCGTACGGATTTGGCAAAAGCTTGTGAAGGGGTAAAACGTACTACAGGACAACATCCAGGTGGAATCGTTGTTGTACCTTTGGATATGGATGTTCATGATTTTACTCCAGTACAATATCCAGCTAACAATCCAAATGCAGAATGGAAGACTACGCATTTTGATTTCCATCAGATTCATGACAATATCTTAAAATTTGATATCTTAGGCCACGTTGATCCAACTGCTATGAAGATGCTGGAAAGAATTACGGGTGTCGATGTAAGAAAAATTCCAATGAATGACATAGAAACGATGATGATCTTCTCATCTACGGATTCATTAAAAATCGATACGACAAAATATAATGAGGTGACCGGAGCAGCCGGAATTCCTGAATTTGGTACTCCGTTTGTTCGTGGTATTCTGGAATTGACAAAACCAACGACTTTTGGTGAATTAGTCACAATTTCTGGATTGTCTCATGGTACAGATGTTTGGTTAGGAAATGCCAAAGACTTGATTGATAATGGAACATGTGTTTTAAGTGAGGTTATCGGATGTCGTGATGATATCATGGTTGATTTGATTCAGTATGGCATGGAACCAAAGTTATCTTTTACGATCATGGAGAGCGTTCGTAAAGGAAAAGGGTTAAAAGATGACTGGATCAAGGCAATGAAAGCTAGTAATGTTCCAGATTGGTTTATTGATTCCTGCTTAAAAATCAAATACATGTTCCCAAAAGCTCATGCGGTTGCCTATGTAATGATGGCGGTGCGTATTGCCTGGTTTAAGGTACACATGCCAATTCATTATTATTGTATGTTCTTTAGTATTCGCTGTGATGCATATGATATTCAAACGATGATCGCAGGTGAGGAAGCAATCCGCATGCGAATGAGTGATATCAAGCGTGCAAGAGAAGACAAGACGCAGAAAGTATCAGATAAAGAAAATGCGATTTATGATACATTAGAACTTGCCTTAGAAATGACATTGCGTGGTTTTAGATTCTCCAATGTTTCGATCAATCGTTCGGCAGCTAATGAATTTATCGTAGACCCGGATGATCCTAAAGCTATTATTCCACCATTTACAAGTCTGGATGGATTGGGTGATAACGTAGGAAAATCTGTTGTTGAGGCAAGAGAAAATAGACCATTCTTATCCAAAGAAGATGTCTTAAAAAGAACACAGCTTTCTAAGACTCTGGTTGATCGATTGGATCAAATGGGAGCTATGGAAGGCTTAGATGAAGAAAATCAAATGACTTTGTTCTAAAATTTTATAACAAGTGAGCAGCTAAAGCTGCTCTTTTTTTGAGTTTATATATTAATTGAGTATAATTAGGATATGGTTTATAAAATATTTATTGTCGAAGATGATAAAGTGATTTCACAAAAAATGGCAGAGTTTTTATCCAGTTGGAATTATCAAGTGAGGCAGGTTCATGATTTTTCTAAGGTCATGGAAGAATTTATTGCCTTTGATCCTGATTTGATCTTGATGGATATTACGCTTCCGCATCTAAACGGCTATCACTGGACTTTGGAAATACGTAAGATCTCAAAAGTACCAATTCTATTTGTGTCCAGTGCAAATGATGATATGAATATTGTTATGGCGATATCGCAGGGAGCGGATGATTATATCGCAAAACCATTTGATTTACAGGTTTTGGCTGCCAAGATTCAGGCTTTATTAAGAAGGACCTATGATTTTAATTCACAAAGTCATTTTATTGAACACAAAGGCGTTCGATTTAATGTGGAAGATAATACGGTGTCTTTTCAGGACAAGAGCATTGAATTAACAAAAAACGAAGCTAAGATTTTACGTTTATTGTTAGAAAGAAAAAATTCAATCGTTTCACGAGATGATTTGATGGAGTACTTGTGGAAGACCGATTATTATGTGGATGAAAATGCGTTAAGTGTGAATGTAAATCGTTTACGAAAGAAGTTAGAACAAATTGATGTTCGAGATTTTATCATCACAAAAAAGGGAATTGGGTATTTGGTATGATAGTGCTTCATTATTTAAAGGATAGATTATTGCCTATCATCGTATTTTTGATGTCATTTTTGATTTTGTCTTTTTTATTTTTTCTCTATCGATATGAATTAGATATGATTATTTATGCTTATATGTTGATAGGAGTATTGATCTTAGGTGTCTGCATTATTGATTTTTATCGTTATTATAAACAACATGAGACATTAACGACCTTGCAAATCGAAAATAATGTATCATTATCTCCGTTTATTTCTGATACTTCTTTAAAGGGTCAGGATTATAAGAAGATCCTACAAGCTATGGATCAAGATAAATTGCGTATTATCGAAGAAAATGAAGCTAGACAAAAAGAACAGATGGATTATTTTACTTTATGGGCTCATCAAGCTAAGCTTCCTATTGCGGCCATGCGCCTTTGTTTAGATGCAGATCCAGTTGATCAAAAAGAGCTCAAGATGCAGCTTTTACGCATGGAACAATATACGGACATGGTTTTGGCTTATTTGAGAATGAACAGTACACAGACAGACTATGTTTTTCGTGAACAGGATCTTGATAATCTTATTCGTCAAGCCATTCGTCATTTTTCCAGTGAATTTATATATCGAAAGATCATGCTAGATTTTAAAGAAACACATGCATACGTATTGACCGATGAAAAATGGTTTGTGTTTGTATTAGAACAAATTTTATCCAATGCCTTAAAATATACAAATCAAAAAGGGAAAATCATGATTTACTTACAAAAAGAACATGAGCTTGTGATTGAAGATAATGGAATTGGCATTGAACAAAGTGATCTTAAGCGAGTTTTTGAAAGAGGGTTTACCGGATACAATGGTCGTATTGATAAGAAGGCCAGTGGTCTTGGTTTATATCTTTGTAAGGAGATTTTGAATAAGCTCAATCATTCAATTACTATTGAATCCAAACGAAATCAAGGTACTAAAGTTATCATTGCATTGGATCGATATGATTTTGGTATATTAAAGGATTAAAGCTCACAATTTGTGGGCTTTCTTTGTATTTCTTTCAGAAATGTAAGATTCACGTTTGTTTTGTAAGAATATTCGATGGTTGAATATTTACTAAATATCTATACTGAAGATGTATTAAGGAGGAGACGAATTATGTCATTATTAACGGTAAATCGATTGAAGAAGGTTTATACTACAAGATTTTCGCAGAACCAGGTTCTTGCACTATCCGATGTGAACTTCAGTATAGAAAAAGGGGAATACGTAGCAATCATGGGAGAATCAGGATCTGGTAAAACAACGCTTTTGAATATTCTGGCTGCATTGGATAAGCCAACGAGTGGTACTGTTTTGTTGAATGGAAAAGATATTACCAAGATTAACGAAAAAGAAATCTGTGCTTTTCGCCGAAATCATCTTGGGTTTGTTTTTCAGGACTTTAACTTATTAGATACTTTTTCCAATATGGATAATATCTTCTTACCTTTGGTTCTATCTAAGAAAAAGTATCCTGAAATGAAATTGAAGTTAGAACCAATTGCACGTCAGTTAGGAATTGAATCAATTTTAAAGAAATATCCTTATGAGATTTCTGGTGGGCAGAAACAAAGAGTAGCGGTTGCCCGTGCATTGATCACACATCCAGATTTGATTCTTGCTGATGAACCAACCGGGGCTTTGGATTCTAAATCAACAGAAGAATTGCTTCGTTTGTTTTCTAAGATCAATGAAAACAATCAAACGATCTTGATGGTTACACACTCAATCAAAGCGGCTAGCCATGCCCAAAGAGTGCTATTCATCAAAGATGGTGTGGTTTTTCATCAAATCTATCGTGGAGATAAGAGCATGGATGAAATGTATCAAAATATCTCCGATACTTTGACAGTACTGGCGACGGGTGGTGCTCGCAATGAGTAAAGCGTTTTATTTTCGACTAGCATTGGATAATCTAAAAAAGAATTCCAAGATGTATATACCGTTCATTCTTTCTTGCATTTTAACTATCATGATGTATTATATGGTATCTTCTTTATCCATGAATCCCAATATGATGGAGATAGTGGGTGGCGATACCATGCAACAGATTTTAAGCTTTGGATTATATGTCATAGCGTTTTTTGCGATAATTTTCTTGTTCTACACAAATTCATTCTTGATCAAACGAAGGAAACGTGAATTTGGGCTTTTTAATATCTTAGGGATGGAAAAGAAACATCTTTCTATTGTGATTGCCTTAGAATCCATGATCGTCTTTCTTGTATCGATGGTTTTAGGAATAGGAATTGGGATTCTTTTAGATAAAGCGTTTTATTTGTTGATTGCCAAGATGTTAAACGCATCGATTGCCTTGGGATTCTATATCTCATATCAATCTATCGTAAATTCAATCATTCTATTTTTCATCATTTTTCTTTTAATGTATATTTTCTCATTAATTCAGATTAATTTAGCTAATCCAGTTGAGTTGTTGCATGGAAGTCAACAAGGAGAAAAAGAACCGAAGACAAAGTGGTTGTTAGCATTAATTGGTTTAATTTGCCTTGGATCAGGATATTACATGTCAATTTCCATTCAAGATGCTGTCACAGCTTTTGCGTTTTTTATGATTGCGGTCCTTCTCGTTATTATTGGAACATATATGTTATTTACCTCTGGCAGTATCGTCGTGTTAAAGCTTTTAAGAAAAAATAAACGTTATTACTATAAGACTAATCATTTTATTTCTGTCTCTAATATGATTTATCGTATGAAACAAAATGCAGTTGGTTTAGGTAATATTTGCATTTTATCAACAATGGTTTTGGTTATGTTGTCAACAACAATTTCTTTATGGGTGGGAATGAACGATATCATTGAAACGCGTTTTCCACGAGATCTTACGGTATCAATTAACTGTGTGGATCCAAACGAAGCATTAAATACAATTGATAATATGGATTATGCCATTGAACAGGCGGGCATTCAAACAGATGATGAATTGGTTTATCGTACCTTATCTGTAAGTACAATCAATAAGGGAAATACTTATACGTTTGGAAATGAAAATGCATCATTGCAGGATATTTCAAATGTTGTTGTACTATATTTTATTACTTTAGATGACTATAACATGACAGAAGGAACCAATGTTCATCTTGATTCAAATGAAGTATTGGTTTTCCCAGCGGGAAAGCAGTTTGAAGATAAAATGATTGATATAGCCTCAAATACATTTAAGGTAAAAGGGGTACTAGATTCGATCAAAGCTGATTCTAATTACAGTGCCAATCTGCAGAATTCAATGTTTATCGTTGTGGATTCAATGGATACACTGCTTATGATTGATAATCTTCAAAAACAAGCTTATGGAGATAATGCAAGTTACATTCATACCAGTTATGATTTTAACTTAAATAAATCAGAAGAAATGAGCATTAAAGAAGCCATGGATGCCTTGATTGCCAACTATCCAGGAGATACAACATATATGATTGTAGATACAAAAGAAGAAAATTATGAAAATCTTTTGTCTTTATATGCCAGTTTCTTGTTCATTGGAATTTTCTTGAGCTTTTTATTTATCATGGCAACTGTATTGATAATGTATTATAAGCAAATTACAGAGGGATATGAAGATAAGAAACGATTTGAAATCATGCAGAAAGTAGGACTAGATAAACGTGAAGTAAAAAAGACAATCAACTCTCAAGTTCTGACTGTATTCTTCCTGCCTCTTGTGGTGGCGGCGATTCATATCGTGTTTGCCTTTCCAATGATTGAAAAAATGCTGCGTCTATTGTATTTGGATAATACAAATCTCTATATTATGACTACAGTTATTTGTTTTGGGGTATTTGCTTTAGTGTATGTTTTGATTTATTTTTTGACCAGTAAAGTCTATTATGGAATTGTACATAACGCTATGTAAGATTATTTTATCTGTTTTGTTTCTTATCTATCTGTTCTATATCAATCATAAAGAAAGTTGAATTAATAAGCTTAAAATCCAGTGTTGCTTTAAAAATTTCTATGTTAGAATAAGGACATTAGTGAAATAAGGAGTATGGAATTTATGAGCTTTACGATAAAACCGAAAAAGAACATATTATTTGATTTGGATGGAACACTATTGCCAATGGATATTAATGAATTTGAAAAGTCATATTTCATAGGGCTATGTGGTTGTATGCTAAATCGCATCGATCCAAAAGAACTATATAAACATATTTGGGGTGGAACTAAACAAATGGTATTGAATACGGGTCCTAAAACAAATATGGAAGTTTTCCGTGATTACTTCAATAATAATACAAGCTTAGATTATGATGAGTGTGAACCAATTTTCCTGGATTTCTATGCCAACGAATTTCAAAATTGTGTGAATGCATGTAAGTGTACCGATCTTAGCAAAGAAATTGTTTCAACATTGCAGGAAAAAGGATATACTGTAGCAATTGCGACAAATCCAATTTTCCCTCAGATTGCCACATATTCACGCTTGAACTGGCTTCATATTGATCCTGAGAGTTTTCCTTTGGTTACAACTTTTGAAAATTCACATTCCGCAAAACCTAATCCAGCTTATTACAAAGAAGTTTGTGAGTCTTTAAAGGTAGCTCCAGAAGATTGCATTATGATTGGTAATGATGTTGTGGAAGATGGAATTGCCAAAAAACTTGGAATGGAAGTTATGCTGATTGAAGATTGTCTTTTAAATAAAGACAATTTACCAACAGATGATTTCCAGATGGGAAGTTTAGAAGATTTATTAGAATGGGTAAGAAATTTAGCTGAAGCTAAATAAAACAAACATGGCACCCAATCGGGTGTCATTTATCTTATATAAATAGAATCATGATAGAATAGAAAAAAGATGTGGAGGTTTTATGATTGTATTCTAGATAATTGGAGTTTTGTTTCTTATTGTTTGTGGGGCTCGTTATAAAATTTTATAAAATACAAAGATCGAGCTAGTGGTAAGATCATAAAGATTGAAACAAATTAAAAAAAGTCAAGCTATATTTGAATAAAGAATAGGAGAGAGCATATATAGGAAATATACAGAATGGACTTCAGATGGAATCTTTTTGGTGGGAAACTATTGTGGCATATTCACTTAAAGATTCACAAAAATCTTATATTTAAAATAACGGGCAATTTATACAGTATGCTGTGAGTACTGTATTTGTAGTTATTGGAATTGTAGCACTTTGTCTAGGATATATACTTCAAGGTATTCGTATAAAATAAAATACCGTCAGCGTTTGTGCTGACGGTAATCTTTTATTTGCCTAGACAAAATTTAGAGAATAGGGTATCCAGTAAATCTTCGCGATGAACTTCACCAAGGATTTCTTTTAGATGGTCATGTGCCATTTGAATATCAATTTCAATTAAATCCGGTTCTATAAAGTTTTCCATTGCCTCTTTTGCTCGTATCATGTCTTGCTTAGCTTGGTTTAACAAACCAATTTGTCTTTCATTAGATAAAAGTGGTTCTTCTTTTAACAAATCATTTTGATACATGTTTTCCAAGGCATTAATCAAGGCATGGATATCATTATTTTGAGCGCTGATCCAGATGCCTTCTCTGGCTGTGTTTTGAGACAGGTCTTCTTTGTTGTAGATGATCAAACGCATTTTATCATTTGTAAGTTCAAGTAATTTTTTATCTTCTTCATCTAAAGGCTTGCTGCCGTCAAACACCAGTAAAACAAGTTTCGCTTGTTTTAATTTTTCTTGACTTTTCTCAATCCCTATTTGTTCTATCTTATCTTTAGCATCGCGAATTCCTGCTGTATCAATCAGGTTTAACTGTACGGAACCAATATGGATCTGTCCTTCTACGATATCACGTGTGGTGCCGGCAATATCGGTTACAATTGCCTTATCTTCTTCTAATAATGCATTCAATAATGAACTCTTACCGACATTTGGTTTTCCAATAATGACTGTATCAATACCTTTCTTCAACAGTTGTCCTGTTTGAACACGGTTAAGAATGGTATCGATTTTAGAGAGCCATTCATTGGTTTTCGGTAGCAAATCATGTGTTGTTAGTTGAGCAACATCATCATACTCAGGATAGTCAATATTTACTTCAATATTGGCAATGATTTCCATTAAATCATCAATCAGAGGCTGAAGTAGTTTTTTGATACTGCCGCGTATTCCTCGAATTGCCATATTGGCGGCTGTATCATTGGAAGCTTCTATCATATCCTGTACGGCTTCAGCTTGAGATAGATCAATTCTTCCATGATAGAAGGCTCTTTGTGTAAATTCACCAGGTTTTGCCAGCATGGCTCCATGACTTAATACAATGGATAAGATCTTGCGTGTGATAAAAGTTCCACCATGACAGTTGATTTCTACGATATCCTCTCGGGTATATGTTTTTGGTGCTCTAAAGATTGAAACAAGCACTTCATCAACAGGGTGTTGGTTATTGTCCAAAATAAATCCATAATGGATTGTATGACTTTTCGCATCTAATATATTTTTAGAAAATATGCTTTGAACGATAGATATAGCATCATCACCGCTTAAGCGAATGATAGAAATAGCACCATCCTGTAAAGCTGTTGAGATGGCAGCAATTGTATGTTGAAACATTGTGTTTTCCTTCTTTCTTTTGTAAATATAGTATAATATATATACACGTGAAATGTAAGAAGGGAACAACATATGAAACAATATACTCAAGATCAAATCCATGAAGTTGCTAAAGCATTTAAAGATCACGAAATCATAGCAATTCCAACCGATACAGTATATGGAGTTGGTGTTATGTATGGTGATTTAGATGCGTTGCATAATTTGAAACATGCCAAACATCGTCCAGAAACAAAGCCTATTCCTATGATGGTTTCAAAATTGGAACAATTAGAAGGCATTGCCATAATTGATGAAAGAACAAAACGGATCGCAAAACATTTTTTGCCTGGTGCTTTGACACTAGTGCTTCCAGTGGATCCAAGATTGGATAAGTCCTATAACAATGGACTTGAAACGATTGCGATTCGTATTCCAGATGAAACGTTTGTCCTATCTTTGATTGATGAATTAGATACTCCATTATTAGTGACAAGTGCCAATCAATCTGGGGCACCAACAGCTTTGAAGTATGAAGATGTCTTGGAACAGTTGCCTAATATTGATGGAATCGTACTAGGAAAGTGTAGAGCACTTCAGGCGAGTACGATTGTGGATTGTACTAAAGAAAATCTACAGATTTTAAGAGAAGGACCAATTTGTTTGGATGAGTTGAATTCCATTTTATAATGTTATTGTAAAAAGGAGAATGAGATGACAGAAAGAGAAAAAATGTTAGCTGGAGAACTATACGATTGCGGTGATAAAGAGTTACTGGACAGATGGCATTTAGCTAAAGATTTGGCAAGAGAATATAATCAGTGTCCATCAAGTGATTTGGAAAAAAAGAATAAGATATTAAAGGAACTATTAGGTGGAATGAAAGAGAATGTATGGATTACTCCGCCTTTCTATGTCGATTATGGGAACAATATTTATATTGGGAATAATACCGAAATCAATATGAATTGTACTTTTTTAGATGATAATCGGATTGAAATTGGAAATAATTGTCTGATTGCTCCGGATGTAAAGATATATACCGCTTATCATCCTACTAATGTAACGGAGCGATTTGGTGAACCAAAAAGTGATGGTTCTTTTGAATTCTGTAAAACTAGAACCAAACCAGTCATCATTAAAGATAATGTATGGATTGGTGGCGGAGTCATTATTTTGCCAGGAGTTACGATTGGAGCTAATGTCGTGATTGGAGCAGGAAGTGTAGTCACTAAAGATATTCCAGATAATACGATTGCCTATGGCAATCCTTGTTGCGTTATTCGCAAGAATGATTAAAATAGAAATTTGGTTTAGAAAATCAATTTAGTATTTGACAAAGTTATTTTAGTCTTGTACGATACTTAGCGGATAAAGGCTATGAAAAGGACGAGTATCTTAGGATAATGATACAGAGAGCTTTTGGTTGGTGGAAAAAAGCACAGGACCTTTGAGAATAAAACCTTGGAGCTGTATGTAATTCCTGCATTAAAGGAAGCACTGTTAATTGACAGTGGCAGAGGTTTTCTAGAGTGATCTGGAGGACAAACTAGGGTGGTAACACGAGCATTTCGTCCCTATGACGAATGCTCTTTTTTTATTGAGTATAGGAAAGGATAAAGAAAATGGAAAAATTAACTGAACAGGAAAAAGTACGTCGTCAGAAGATGCAGGATCTTCAAGACATGGGAATCGATCCATTTGGGAAGCGTTATGATCGCACAACAACTTCTGGAAAAATTGTTAAAGCGTATGAAAACTGCACAAAAGAAGAACTTCAGGAAAAAGAAGTGCATGTAAAAGTGGCAGGACGTATCATGACCAAACGCCGTCAAGGGAAGGCGGGTTTCATGCATATCCAGGATGTGGATGGACAGATCCAGATTTATGTACGTAAAGATGTGATTGGTGATGAACAATACGAAATCTTTAAGAAAAATGACATTGGAGATATCGTAGGTATCGAAGGAACGGTAATGAAAACCGATCATGGTCAGTTATCTGTTCGTGCGCAGGTATATACACACTTATCTAAATCTTTAAGACCATTGCCAGAAAAATTCCATGGTTTAACAGATGTAGAAGAGCGTTATCGTCGTCGTTATGTAGATTTGATCATGAATCCAGAGGCAAAACACATTGCCTTAACACGACCAAAAATTATTCGTGCAATTCAACATTATTTAGATGGTCAAGGTCTTGTAGAAGTGGAAACACCGGTATTGCAACCAATCTTAGGTGGAGCAAGTGCTAGACCATTTGTGACACATCACAATACTTTAGATATGGATTTCTATATGCGCATAGCAACAGAATTACCATTAAAACGTTTGATCGTTGGTGGTTTGGAAGGTGTTTATGAAATTGGACGTTTATTCCGTAATGAAGGAATGGATGCAATGCATAATCCTGAATTTACAACAGTAGAAGCATATGTTGCCTATAGTGATCTATATGGTATGATGGATTTGATCGAAGGATTGTTTGATTCTGTTGCTAATGAAGTGCTAGGTACAACAGAAATTACATATCAAGGTCAGGCTTTATCTTTAAAAGCACCATTTAAACGAATTCACATGGTAGACGCAATCAAAGAAGCCTGTGGAGTTGATTTTTGGAAAGAAATGACTTTGGATGAAGCCAAAGCGCTTGCTAAAGAACATGATATTGAAGTAGAAAAAATCCACAACTCTGTTGGGCATATTATCAACTTATTCTTTGAAAAATACGTAGAAGAAACAATTGTTCAACCTACATTTGTATATGGACATCCTACAAGTATCTCACCACTTGCGAAAAAGAATGCAGAGGATCCTCGTTTTGCCGATCGTTATGAATTATTCATCTGCGGACATGAATATGCGAATGCATTCTCTGAGCTAAATGATCCAATTGATCAAAGACAGCGTTTTGAAAAACAGTTGGAGCTAAGAGAACTAGGTGATGATGAAGCAAACGAAGTCGATACAGATTATGTAGAAGCTTTGGAATACGGTATGCCTCCAACAGGTGGTGTAGGGCTTGGAATTGACCGCTTTGTAATGTTATTGACAGATCAGAGAACAATTCGCGAAGTCTTATTGTTCCCACACATGAAATTGACAAAAGATTCTAAGAAAGCCAACAAGACAAAAGTAGAAGCACCTGTTAAAACAAGTGCGCCTGAATCTTCAGAAGTAGTTAACAAGATTCCAACGATTGATTATTCAAAAGTAGAAATTGAACCATTATTCAAAGATTTCGTTGATTTTGAAACATTCTCTAAATCAGATTTTAGAGCTGTAAAGGTAAAAGAATGTCGTGCTGTTCCAAAGAGCAAGAAATTATTAGAATTTATCTTGGATGATGGAACTGGAGAAGATAGAACAATCTTAAGTGGTATTCATGATTATTATGAACCAGAAGATTTAGTGGGAAAAACATTGATTGCAATCGTCAATTTACCTCCAAGAAAAATGATGGGCATTGATTCTTGCGGTATGATTATTTCGGCAATTCACCAGGAAGAAGGATGCGAACGTTTGAACTTATTGATGGTAGATGATGCAATTCCTGCTGGAGCAAAATTGTATTAGAATTTATTTTTTGTATCTAGAAAGTACTCACAAGTTGTTGAGTACTTTTTTATAAATATGAATTTAGATTTGCGCCTATTTGGTATAGCAATGTAAAATAGGAAACATGAAAACAAAAGAAATAGGGTATGGTGGCTTCAGTATAGCATTTATGGCTTTATGTTCGTGGATTTCTATTCCGTTTTCGATTCCTTTCACTTTACAAACTTTCGGAATATTTTTTATTTGTTTTTTGTTCGGAGGAAAAAGAGGAACTTTGTTCACTTTTGCATATATTTTAACAGGAACAATTGGGTTTCCAGTTTTTTCGGGTTTTCGAGGAGGAATTAGTACTTTGATGGATCTTACAGGAGGTTATATTCTTGGTTTATTATGGTGTGCTATTTTACTCTGGTTGACCGAGAGGTTTTGGAAAGACAACTGTAAATGGTTTTTGGTTTTCTCTGTATTGGGGCTTTGTCTTTGTTACTCTTTTGGAACATTATGGTTTTTGTATTTAAATATACAAAGCCACAATGTCTTTTCTATAGGAAGTGTTCTATTAATGTGTGTTTTTCCTTTTATTGTTCCGGATCTAATTAAAATAGTTTTTGCATATGTTTTAGCAAACCGATTGAAACCTTATTTAATGAAAAATTAGAATTATAAAAATGAGCCCAGTTTCTGGGCTCATTTTACTCAAAAGATAACTTCTAATTCACTTTTTTAATTTATAAAGCGTGTTCTAAATCATCTAAGGAAGAGCGAATCATTAGTATACTGAATAAATCTGTTATACCGATGATTGCAATAAAGGAACCAAGCATGATCACAAAAATTTCAAAAGATCCTATAGGATAAAACATCATAACGATTCCTAAGATTAGTGGGGTAGCAATGCTTAGTACGATACCTAGTAATGATCCTCCTTCTTTATGTACTTTTATGGCAGAAGGAATTTTGCTGATTCCATTAAATATTAATCCGATAGCTACGACCATAGGTAATGAAGAAATTACAATTACTGGATTTAGATAGATAAATAAACTTGCAACTGTTAAAATGCCTCCTAGGAGTAAATCGCTTGTGGATTCTTCTTGCAAATTTTTAAATTTTATCCATCGAACCATCATGTATATACCATACATAATTCCCATCAGGGCAATAATGCTACTGAGCAAAACACTAGTCATTGCTGGTTCAATTAAAATTAATAACCCGGCCAATACAAGTGAGATAGATTCCATGATGGATGGAGCCCAAAATTTTACATTTTTCAACATAAACAATACCTCTTTTCTATTTTCTTTTATGTTATGGCTTAATCATACTAGAGAAGAGTATAATAATATGTGTCATAAACAACGAAAAATAAAAAAAGGAGTTTTTTATGGATGGATTGATTAATGAGATAAAAACATACACTTTGTTTCAAAATATGGAAACAGATACAATCAAATTTTTGTTGAAAAAGATGAATGCTCACATAGTTTCTGTTTCTTCAAACACGCTTTTTTGGTCACAAAACGATGTGGTAAAAGAAATTGGAATTGTCATAGAAGGTGTTGTTTATGTAGACCGAACAGACGAAAACGGTATAACTTGTCTAATAGATGTGATTCGGCGATCTGAAAGTTTTGGGGAAGCTTTTGTTATGAGTCACCAACCATTAAATACGGATTACCATACGGCACAAGATAGCCGAATATTGTTTTTGGATATTACGAAAGTTTTCTGTAATAAACTGATTAGCGAACCATCGGAAATTTGTTTACTTCAAAATCTTACTGCTTTAATTGCTCGAAAGGCTTATTCTAATTCAAAACGTCTAATTGATACGGTCCATCGCACCACAAGACAACGATTACAGGATTATTTGTCAAGAGAATACCATATCAAGGGAGAACGATCCTTTTCTATCCCTTTAAATCGCCAAGAGTTAGCAGACTATTTATTTGTGGATCGAAGTGCTATGAGTAAAGAGTTGTCAAAAATGAAAGCAGAGGGAATGTTGAATTTTCATAAAAAAGAATTCGAATTCTTTGACTCAATGGTAATTTCAGCTAAAGAAAATCCTCCAGGAAAATGTAATGATCCTGAAAGATAGATAAAAGCCAGCACTAGTTTGATCTAGTACTGGCTTTTATTACAATAATATTTCAGTAACATATACGGCAATGCAAGCTATGATTGCTACTGTCAAAAGGCTTTTTTCTTTATAAGCTAAAAATAAGGCGAAAACTGTTCCTATGATGCTCGGTATTAAACTTTGGGCAGATGTGAAGATAGCGGGGAATGTCATGGCTCCTAAAACAGCATATGGAACGTAGAATAGAAAAGATTTAATAAAAGGGCTTTTGATTTCTTTTTGGAAAAAAGTTAACGGAATCATTCGAATGAGGTAGGTGACTACTGCCATGGTTATAATATAAGGTATATATTTATTCATGTTCAATCTCCTTAATTGGGAACAAATATGCGCCAACCCCTGCTGCTAGAATCGTGCAAAGAATGATTACAAATCCACTAGATATTTCGATAACTGGTTTTATAAGCTCAAAACAACAACTGAGAATGATGGAAAACATTAGAACTTTTCTAACATTCTTTAATTTTTTTGCAGGTGGTATAATAATAGCTAAAAACATACCATAGATTGCGATTCCTAATGCATTTCTTAATGTGTCTGGCATTAATGCAGTAGCTGTTCCACCAATCCAAGTGCCTAAAGTCCAACAAAAAACAGGAAAAACGATTAAACCGAACAAATAATTTCTTCCAACTCTTTCATAAGTTGAACTTGCTAGGGCAAAAATTTCATCGGTGATTCCAAAGGAAACCAAAGCACGATCCAAAGTATTCATTTGTTTATCAATTTTTTGGGATAAGGATAAAGACATGAGTGCATATCTTAAGTTAATGATCAGCTGTGACATGGCTAGCTCAATAAGTGGAGATGATTCTAAAATAAGAATCAAACCGCTAAATTGTCCTGCACTAGTTAAGTTTGTTAGGGAAATGATAACGGCAACTTCAATAGGTATACCCGAAGACACACACATCATGCCAAAAGTGAAAGAAACAGAGAGATAACCTAATCCAATTGGAACACTATCTTTAAGTCCTTGAATAAATCGATTTTCAACGAATTGCATATAAACTCATCTCCATTTGAATATTATATATTAGCGAGTTTTAGAATTAAATAATATTGTAAATTAAAAGCGCTTACATGATATAATTTATAAAATAATAGTCGGGATGGTGAACTAGTATGAGAAAATTTATTATTGCAATTGATCAAGGAACGACAAGTACGCGTGCGATTGTATTTGATAAGAATCAGAATATCGTTAAAATTGCACAAAAAGAAATTAAAAATATATTTCCTGAACCAGGATGGGTCGAGCAGGATGCTAATGAAATCTGGGTATCTACATTAAGTGTTCTGGCTCAATTATTTCAAGATCATGATATCAAACCACAAGATATTGCGAGCATTGGCATTACAAACCAAAGAGAGACGACCGTAATTTGGGATAAAACAACAGGCCTTCCTGTTTATAATGCAATTGTTTGGCAGTCTAGGCAAACGGCATCTATCGTAGACCGATATCGAAATACACCAAAAGAAAGAATCATAAAGGAAAAGACGGGACTTGTTTTAGATCCATATTTTAGTGCAAGTAAGATTCGCTGGATTTTAGAAAATGTGGAGAATTTGCCACCAGTAGAAAATTTATTGTTTGGGACGATTGATACATGGCTGGTTTGGAAAATGACAAATGGAAAAGTTCATGTAACCGATGTAACCAATGCCTCAAGAACTTTATTGTTTAATATTCATACTTTAAAATTTGATGATGAATTATTAAAGATATTTGATGTTCCTAAATCGATGTTGCCTGATATCGTTGATACATCTGACAAAATTGGGGAAATTGATCCAATGTTCTTTTTTAATCATTCTTGTCCGATTGGTGCTATTGTGGGAGATCAGCAAGCAGCTTTGTTTGGTCAATCTTGCTTTAATAGAGGAGATGTAAAAAATACATATGGAACAGGAGGCTTTCTATTGGTTAACACTGGCCAAATCCCAGTCATATCAAAGCATGGTTTATTATCTACTGTAGCCTGGAGAATTGATGGAAAAGTTAGTTATGCATTGGAAGGAAGTATTTTTGTTTCTGGCAGTTTGATACAATGGCTGAGAGATGGTTTAAAATTTTTCACAAACGCAGATCAAACAGAAGCTTTGGCAACCAGTGTTGATTCGTGTAATGGAGTTATTGTTGTTCCAGCATTTACGGGTTTAGGAGCCCCCTATTGGAATGAAAACTGTAAAGGAGCAATTTTTGGACTGACTAGAGGAATTAATATTTGTCATATTGTTCGAGCAGCTTTAGAATCCATGGCTTATCAAAGCAAAGATTTGATTATTGTTATGGAAGAAGAGCTTCAAGAAAAAATTCATGAAATCAAGGTTGATGGTGGTGCCAGCAAGAACGATTTTTTATTACAGTTTCAAAGTGATATTTTGGAGATACCTGTTATTCGATCTCAATTTAGTGAAACGACAGCTTTGGGGGCTGCTCGTTTGGCAGGGTTAAGCACAGGAATATATACTATGGATGATTTTAATGAAGTGAAAACAACACGTTTTATGCCAAAACGTTCCCATGAAACGGTTGAAAGAATATATAGAGACTGGAAAAAAGCTGTGAAAAGCTGCATGAGCTATTAAGCGTTATTTGAATAGTGTAAGATCTTATGTGACAGATTTAGCAATAAAGTTTTGAATTGTTTATTTTTTAGATGGAAACGATAATATAAACTTGTACTTAAAAAAGATATTATTTTATGATGTGAGAAACGATGATAGGTTTTTAAGAAATGTCATCATAGGAATTGCAATAAAAAATGCGCTGAATTCGTCAAAGCGAGCAGCGCATTGTGTTAGTCAATATGCCAATCGTCAAAATGGTCTGTATAAAGAATTAATAGAATTATTTGATTAATTGTATTTTTTTAAGATATGTTGATTGATTAGCATGAATATTGCCTCAGTAATCAATGCGATTCCTAGAATCTGCATAATGATAGACAAAGATTGTATAGGCTGAAATAATAGGACAACCCCTGTGATTAATACAAGTATCGAAAAAATAAGATTCACATTCCATCTGGGATATCCATAGTCTTTTAAAACCAGTGATTTTTGCATATGGATGATAGAATTGATGATTAATAAGAATCCAACTAATATTGGTAACATAGCTAATACACTTTCGGGACTGAAAATCATTAAAATACTAATCAAGAGTCCAGGTAATCCAATAAATAATGGGCTTGTGCTAGTCGATATTCTTTGCACAAAATATGTATAAAGCAAATATCCGCTGATCAGTAGAGTTATAGTTCCAAAAACACGAATTGCCATAGTTAAAATACTTACATTGAATAAACAAATTATTAGTCCAAATACGACATAAGATATTGCCAGGATATTGATATCTTTGTCGGAAGGTTTTAAAAAATAGTTCATAAGTCTACCTCCTTTTATTTCATTATACTCTGTTCTTGAAAAAAAGCGTTATATTTGCTCATGGTTTTGGTTTTGCGCTATACTTAGGAAAAGGAGTGATTTTTATGAAAATAGCTATTGTAATGGATAATGGATTTGAAGAATTAGAGGCTATGGGGCCTATTGATATGTTAATTCGCGGAGGATTGGATCTGGATATCGTCAGCATTCCAGGAACAAGTGTTACAGGGCGCTCTGGTGTTATGATTACCAATGTAATTCCTTTCGAAGGATATGACTTTTCTAAGGTGGATTGTTTGATTATTCCAGGAGGACCACATTATCAAAAATTAGAAAAAAATGAAGAAGTATTGAGCTTGATAAAAACATTTGCTAGTGAAAAAATTATTGCAGCAATATGTGCAGCTCCTACATTGCTTGGACATTTAGGTTTATTAAAAGGTAAAAAATATACTTGTTTTACCAGTATGAATGAAGATTTTGGTGGGGAGTATATTGATCAATATTCTGTTGTGGATGGAAACATTATTACGGGAAAAAGTGCAGCAGCTTGTGTTGATTTTGGCTTTGCGATCTTAGAAAAACTGGGTGGAAAAGAATTGGCAGATAAGGTAAAAGAATCTGTTTATTATGCATCCTCTAACTAAGTATTTTTACGATTCAAAAAAAGATCATCAAACGGGATGTATTGGTTTAGAAGTCGAACATTTTATCATTCATAAAGATACAGGCTTGCCAATGCCTTATCATGGGATTTCTAAATTAATGGATTATCTTGCTCCTTATTTTTCTAAGAAAATCTATGAGGAACAAAATTTAATTGCCTTGGAATCTGAGCAAGCTTTGATTACTTTAGAGCCAGGGTGTCAGCTGGAGATTTCCATTACTTGTTTAAATGATTTAGATTTGATTCAGGATATTTATCAAAAAAATATAGATCTTATTCAAGGTTATCTAAAAAAGAGTGATTATCGTCTTGTGTATAGTGGCGGGTTACCAACAGTTACTGTAAATCAAGTTCAACGTATTGATAAAAAGCG
This sequence comes from uncultured Faecalitalea sp., assembly GCA_946408025.1. Lineage (GTDB taxonomy): Bacteria > Bacillota_I > Bacilli_A > Erysipelotrichales > Erysipelotrichaceae > Faecalitalea. Next base: position 7,540 of record CAMJQJ010000017.1, on the reverse strand, counting down.
CTATGAATTCATGGAACGATATTTTTTAAAGAGCGGGACACGTGGTTTAGAGATGATGAAAGCTACGGCGGCTGTTCATGTTTCAATTGACTATGCCGACGAAAAAGATTTTGTGCAAAAATATCGTATGGCAAATATACTTCACCCAATTTTTGCCTTTTTATGTGCGAATACTAAATTTTATGCAGGTAAAAAAAACCATGATGTTTTGTTGCGCGATGCTATCTGGCAGCATACAGACTCATCCCGCTGTGGAATCATTCCTTCTTTATTTGAGGAGAATTTTGGATTTAAGTATTATACTGATTGGATCTTAAAGGTTCCTTTGATTTTAATGTATGATGGAAGTGAATTTGTTTCCGTTGGACATCAAACTTTAGAAGAAGTAGCTCAAAAAGAAGGTTGGTCTAGATCTTATATATCTCACTATCTTTCTATGTCTTTTTTAGATATTCGACTAAAACAATTTATTGAGATTCGCAGTGCGGATGCTATGCCAATTGAATATACTATTGCCTATTGTGCCTTGATCAAGGGGTTATTCTATGAGCTTGAAACGGTAGAGAAATATTCGAAATTAACAAATTCTATTCATGATATCAAACAGACAAAAGAAAATATTCGAAAAGATGGATGGAATAGCCAAATCTATCAAAAAAATATTCAAGATTTATGTTTTGAACTGATTCAAGATGCAAAAAAAGGTTTATCTCTTCAGGAAATACAAAATCTTGAACCATTTATAAAATTAATTGAAAATAAATCTCATATATATAAGGAAATAAATTATGAATTACACATTAAAAATGAAGAATTACATCGATGAACATCACATTGAAAGTAAAGAGAGTGCATTAAAGACAACAATGAGTATTCAGGCAAGTGAATTAAATGCGGGAGGACCAAATTATACCCGTACATTACATATTCCTAAATTTTATACACAGAAAGATAAAAAGATATTTACTTCGATCGTTGATACGATGTATCAAATTTTTTCCAAAGTTATTAAGGCTTATCGAAACGATGAAGAAATACGAAAGATTTTTGGCTTTTCAAAAGAGTTGGAAGAATTGATCTTATTAAAACCACGTTATGACTCATTGATTCCTATTTGTCGTGTGGATATCTTTTATGATGAAAAGACAAAAAAATTTGGATTCTGTGAGTTTAATACAGATGGAACAAGCGCAATGAATGAGAATAAACGTTTGAATGATTTTTTATCGTTGAACAATGCATTCATGGCTTTGGATACAGATTTTGAAATCATGGAACTTGTGAACACGTGGGTTGATGCCTTTCTTAAGATATGTCAAACAGATCCAAAACTTGGAAACATGCCAAATATCGCAATTGTAGATTTCTTGGATAAGGCATATTTAAATGAGTTATATGTCTTTGAACGTGTTTTTAAAGAAAAAGGATACCAATGTGAAGTTGTCGATATTCGTAGTCTGGAATATCGAGATCATAAGTTATGGTCTACAAAAAGTGGTATGCAGGTGGATGTGATCTATCGTCGTGCTGTCACAAAAGATGTAATGGATAATTTAGAACTTGTCAAAGATTTTATTGATGCAATCAAAGCAGATGATGTATCAATCATTGGTTCATTTCAAACACAGCTGATCCATCATAAATGTATTAATCAAGTATTGTTACATCCTTTGATGCAGAAGTATCTTACTCAAGAAGAAGTGGCATATATTGAAAAACATTTACCTAAGACCTATGATTTGACAAAAGATGTGGCGGATATGATCAAAGAGGATAAAAATCGTTGGATCATTAAACCTAAGGATTCATATGCCGCAAAAGGGGTATGGGCTGGAGTTGATCTAAATACAGAAGAATGGAAGAATGAAGTAAATCACTGTACCGATAAAGATTATATTGCTCAAGAGTATATCACACCATATAAAACAGAAAATATAGATTTAGTTAATTATGATGATTATCAAATGTACTCAAATCTTACAGGATTGTATGTTTATGATGGTCAATTTGCTGGCGTATATTCTAGATTGAGTGATTCAGGTATCATTTCGACACAATATAATGAAAAGACCATACCTACACTATTTATAAAGGAGGAATCGTAAATGATCTATTCAAAGATAACAGAATTGATTGGGAATACACCACTTGTTGAATTAACAAATCTTGAACGAGAAGAAAACCTTGATGCAAGAGTTATCGCAAAAGTGGAATTCTTTAATCCTGCAGGTAGTATCAAAGACCGAATTGCTCTGGAAATGATTGAAGAAGCTGAAAGAAAAGGTTTGATCAAAAAAGGGGCAACCATCATTGAACCTACAAGTGGAAATACTGGTATTGGACTAGCTTGTGTCGCAGCAACAAAAGGTTATAAGACGATTTTAACGATGCCTGAAACGATGAGTATCGAAAGAAGAAATTTATTAAAAGCATATGGCGCTAAGGTTGTACTAAGTTCAGGTTCAAAAGGAATGCAAGGTGCTGTGGATAAGGCAAATGAGCTTGCAAAAGAGATTGAAAATAGTTTTATTCCAAGTCAGTTTGAAAATCCAGAAAACCCTAATACGCACTATAAAACGACTGGACCAGAAATTTGGAAAGAAGCGGAAGGAAAAATTGATATTCTTGTAGCGGGGATAGGAACTGGTGGAACAATCTCTGGAGTTGGAAAGTATCTAAAAGAAAAGAATTCTGAAATTCAAGTTGTGGGGGTTGAACCTGCTTCGTCTCCGTTATTAACTGAACATAAGGCAGGCCCACACGGAATTCAGGGAATTGGAGCTAATTTTATTCCAAATACATTAAATACACAGATATATGATGAAATTTTAACGGTAAAAGATGAAGATGCTTATAAAACTGGAAGAATGATGGCTCATAAAGAAGGCATGTTAGTTGGAATCTCTTCTGGAGCTAGTGTTTATGCGGCAATGCAACTAGCAAAAAGAAAAGAAAATAAAGGTAAGATGATCGTAGTTATTCTCCCAGATACAGGAGAAAGATACTTATCTACACCGATGTTCGAATAATTCAAAAAGATCCTTTAGGGGATCTTTTTATTATTTAAAAGTCTGTGCAGGGATGAATGTCATATAATTTTTGTGTTTTATTTAAAGTAAAGGTTGATTAAATAATTTTCAAGAATATAATATAAGGGCTTTGAGAGGTATGTTTAAATGAATAAATATTCGATGAATATGTGTGAGGGGCCGTTACTAAAAAAAATTATATTATTTGCGATTCCTTTAATGTTGTCAGGTGTATTACAGCTTTTATTCAATGCGGCAGATGTAATCGTTGTTGGAAGGTTTACCGGAAACGAAGCTTTAGCAGCAGTAGGTTCAACAAGTTCGTTGATTAATTTACTTATTAACTTATTTGTTGGAGTGTCTGTAGGGGCCAATGTGTTATTAGGAAGACATATTGGAGCTAGAGATGATGAAAATGCTTCTAAGACGGTTCATACTGCGATTACCTTTGCGCTTGTTGCAGGAATCTTTATGATTTTTGTCGGCTTTATTTTATCAAAGCCTCTTCTTGAATTGATGGGTACACCAGAAGATGTCATTAATTTATCTGTACTGTATATGCGCATTTATTTTGTGGGTATGCCAGCATTTATGTTTTATAATTTTGGTGCAGCTTTACTAAGGGCTGTTGGAGATACTAAGAGACCTTTATATTTTTTGACATTATCAGGAATCATTAATGTTATATTTAATTTGATTTTTGTGATTGTGTTTCATATGGGAGTTGCTGGGGTCGCTCTTGCAACAATTATTTCTGAAGGTATCAGTGCTTTTCTTGTGTTTCTTTGCCTAAAGGGTGCAGATGGAGTTCTTCATCTTGATCACAGAAGTTTAAGTTTTCATAAAGATATTGCTGTACAAATGATGAAGATTGGCCTGCCAGCTGGTCTTCAAGGGTGTATCTTTAGCGTGTCAAATGTGTTGATTCAATCAAGTGTTAATTCGTTTGGTTCTATCGCAATGGCAGGTAATACCGCATCAGCCAATATAGAGGGATTTGTATATAATGCAATGAATTCTTTGTATCAGACTTCTTTGAGTTTTACATCTCAAAACATGGGGGCTAAGAAATATAAACGTGTAGATAGGATTTTAGTTGAATGTTTAGTTATTGTAATGATCGTTGGTATTGTGATGGGTGGAGGTGCTTATTTAATTGGAACAAGTTTATTATCCATTTATTCAGGTGATCCACAAGTAATCTCTTATGGCTTATTAAGGATGTCTTTGATTTGCGTTCCTTATTTCTTGTGTGGAATGATGGATGTATTTGTTGGCTCTCTTAGAGGAATGGGATATTCAGTTATGCCTATGCTTGTTTCTTTAACAGGTGCTTGTTTATTTAGGATCATATGGATTTTTACGATTTTTGCGGCTAATCGAAGTTTATTTGTTTTATATTTCTCATATCCGGTATCCTGGTTGTTGACGGCAACAGCACATTTAGTTTGTTATATGTTTGTTCGTAAGAAGGCTTTTAAATAAACTCGTTTACATTCATTATATTCAAGCGTATTATATAAATGCGTAAAATAAGTCTTCAGGGCAGAGTGAAATTCTCGACCGGTGGTATAGCCCACGAACCTTAAGGTTGATTCGGTGCAACTCCGAAGCCGACAGTAAAGTCTGGATGAAAGAAGATGCTTTTTTGAACATTTTAATATGATAAAAGATGCACCTAGAAGAATTATTTTAGGTGCATTTTTTCTTTGTTTATGGAGGTGTTATGTGTATGGATAGTCGTACAAAGAAAATTACAACAATAGGAATGTTGTGTGCCATGGCTATGGTCATGAACTTATTATTGCACTTTCCAATCATTCCATCTGTCTCGTTTTTGAACTATGATCCTAAAGATATTGTCATAGTAATTGCAAGTTTTATCTATGGTCCATTTAGTGCTTTTGTGATGAGTGCTATTTGTGCTGTGTTGGATGTTATGTTGCGTGGAGGAACCATTTTAGATGTATTGATGAACATGATCGCAACATGTATGTTTGCTTGTGTAGCGGGCGCAATTTATAAAAAAGAACATACAAAAAAAGGTGCTTTGATTGGACTTGGTACAGGTGTCATATTGACAACCATTAGCATGCTTTTGTGGAATTATATCATTACACCAATTTATTTTGGAATTTCAAGAGAAGCCGTAGCTGCTATGTTAATTCCTGGCATTCTTCCATTTAATCTAATTAAATATGGAATTAATGCAGGCGCGTGTTTATTTTTGTATAAACCAGTTATTGGTGCTTTACGAAGTTCGCATTTGGTTATGACAGAGGAAAAACCACACGAAAAATCAAATGAAATGGTTGTTTTAGGAGCTTTTATTGTTATATCATTATTTGTGTTAATGCTAGGATATCAGGGGATTATTTAAAAGGAGAAAATTATGAACTTTTTGGAAGCTAAGAAAATAATGGATGAAAAATTAGGCGATTGGAAAATCATGGCTTTGGCTAGTTGTGTAGATAATTATCCTATGGTAAGAAATGTTAGCTGTGTTTTCTATAATGATAAAATTTATTTTAAAACAGATAAAAATTTTAGAAAGACGCAGCAATTATTTAAAAATCCGCAAGTCGCGATGTGTTTTAATGGTGTTCAAGTTGAAGGAAAAGCAGTAAATAAAGGCTTGGTCGTAGATGAACCAGGAAGAGTGTTTGAAAAAAAATACAGAGAATTTTTATGGCAAAGCTATAATGCATATTCACATGTTGATACAGAAATCTTAATTGAAGTTACTCCAGAGTTCGTTGAGCTTTGGGATGAAGACCAAAATCGTAAAGCGTTCCAGATTTTTATTGATTTTAAGGACCAAAGTGTAGAATATAAACCATATGACTAATCTTGAAACAAAACGTTTGCTCTTAAGAAACTGGAAGAGTGAAGATAAGAATTCTCTGTATGAACTTGCCAAAGATCATGAAATTGGACCAAGATGCGGATGGTTGCCACATAAAGATGTTGATGAAAGCTTGAATATCATTTGTAATGTGTTTGATGAAAACACATATGCCGTTGTATTAAAGGATACAGATCAAATTATAGGGTGCATTAGTCTGATGTTTAAAGATAAGGCGAATCTTTCAATTTTAGAAGATGAAGCAGAATTAGGGTATTGGATCGGAAGACCCTATTGGAATCAAGGTTATGTCAGTGAAGCTGCAAAAGCTTTGATTCGTTACGGCTTTGATTCATTAAATTTATCTAAAATTTGGTGTTTAAATTTTTCGGATAATCTGGCTTCGGCAAGGGTCAAAGAAAAATTAGGATTTAAACATGAGTATACGATTCCTAAGAAATTTGTTCAGGCATTAAATGTTTACAAAGAAGATAAAGTTGCAATATTGACAAAAGCAATGTGGGAGAAGTTATGATTCGATTGTTGATTGTACGCCATGGGCAGACGGAATTTAATGTGAAGAAACGAATACAAGGATGGTGTGATTCTCCTTTGACACAAGAAGGAATCAAACAGGCAGAATCTTTGGTGGATATTTTAAAGGGCGTGGACATTTGTGCAGCTTATAGTTCAACTTCTGAAAGATGTAGGGATACTTTGGACATTATTTTAAATGATCGAGATATTAGAAAATACGATCGAAAAGGCTTGAAAGAAATTCATTTTGGATTGGCTGAAGGAGAGCGAATTGAAAAAATGTTTCCAAACGGAACGGCCAATTTAAGCGGGTACCAAGAGATACAAGGAGAAAGTAAGAAACAGGCTTTAAAACGTTTTGAAGATGAAATTCATTCAATTATTTCTTTGTATGATGAAGGTAATCTTCTTATTGTTACGCATGGATCGATCTTGAAGGAATTTTTCTCACATATTGATCTGGATTTCAAACAGGCAGCTATAGAAGTCAATGGTTCTGTAAATAAATTGATTTCCAATTGTTCGCTTAGTATCGTGGAATATAATCAAGGAAAGTATCACTTGGTTTCTTATGGTAAGACATATTATTGATCATGGAGGTAATATGAAATTATTCAAACTATTGTCATCACTTGTTTCGATCGCATTGTTTGTATCAATCGCGGGATGTCAAAATGTAGATAAAAAAACAACACAGGCAGATTTTGATGCTTTTATGGAACAGGAATTTATCGATACAGTTGAAAGCGATTATTTGACTTACAAGACGTTGATCGATGATCCAGAACAATATGATATCAATGTAGAAGAGATTGAGGTCAACTTAGGCGAAAGGCTGGATCCTGAAAATTATGAGGAATTGATGGCTGAAACCAATGAATCTTATGAAGAATTTAAGTCGTTTGACTATGATAGCTTAAGCGAAGAACAAAAGGATGTATATGATGCCTATGCCTATATGATGGAAATTGATGAATCGTTGTGTGATGAGAAGTTTTGGTATTACACATCATATTTTGAAAGTATGAGCGGTTTGCAGTATCAATTACCTACTTTATTTGCGGACTGGCAGGTGGATAACGAGATCGGAAGAGCGTCGTGTAGGGAAAGAGTGTAGATCTCGGTGGTC
>CAMJQJ010000016.1 GCA_946408025.1 uncultured Faecalitalea sp. | reverse complement strand
TACAAAAATAACTTGTATTTTTAACTTCTTATTTTTGAGAGAATCATTTGTAAGCTGAAAATAAGAAAAATTCATTTGGTTTTCAACAAATCGATTCATGAAATGATAATTCGTCATTTCTTCTTCAAGCCTAGAGCAAATATATTTTAATGCTTGAATCGTGTGTTGATAACAATCTTGAATATTAGTTGTATCTTGTAATTTTTTATATTCTACAAATTTATTAGTATCGAAGTTCATAAGTTCTCCTTATTCTGTTTTTATTAATCATGTTCGTTTAAATACGCGTTCAAACGAACATTTACATTTTCTTGTAAATTGCGATAAAAAAATTGATAATCGTATAAATGATAAATCCCTTCAGAGAAAATAGATAGTACAGGAGGATATTGCTCTGGATCAACATCAAGAACTTTTAAGGAACCACGTAGTGGATCGATGTAAGCTCCTGTAAATTGAGATATTTCAGAAGTGATGGTTCCTTCATAATTTGTAAAACATGCACCTAGATTTTCTTCTTTTTGAGCAATGGTATTGTCAGTTTTCCAGTTTAAAGGGTTAATTGATAAAGTGTGTATTCCAGAAGGAATCATCAATGAATCATTGATTTTTTCAGACTCACTGTTAAAAGATATAATTACATTTGTATCATCTTCTTTTTGCGCCATATTAAGGTTCGGATTTTCACTTAATTCCTTTTCCGTTATGCTCCATCCAATAGCATAGCAGGCAACCAAAAGATCATCTAATTCTTCTTGGACCTGCTTGTCTTTTAATAATCGAATGCACATGTCGGCTCCTTGGGAAAAACCTGCAAGAATAATAGGTTTTTCAGAGTTATAATGATCCATGTAATAAAGAAATGCTTCTTTGATATCATCAAATGCAATAGATAAATAAGTTTCTCTTTGGTCTTTTTCAAGTTCATAAACATTTAACCCTGCTTGACGATAATAAGGGGCAAAAAAACGACTGTCTTGATCATAAATCCCTTTTTCCATATTTGTAGCACCTAAAAAAGCTTCTTTTGTTTCTTTATCGTCTAGAGACATGTTAAATGTATTTTCGTTTCCTCCAAAAACAGTAGGGCAAATAAAGAATACATCAGCTAATGCTTTTTTATCTATTTCTAAATAGGCCCAGTTTTCTGGCTCCTCATAGATAGAAGATTCCTGAAGTGATATACCACATCCAGAAATATTTATTAATAAAATAAATATACAAAAAACAGACATTATTTTCTTTTTCATATTTGGTTCTCCAATTCATAATATTTCTCTTATATCTTTTTTAGTGTAACGAAAAATAAGAATTAATGCTATAAAAATAAACAGATAAAAGAAAAAGGATATCTTCTATACTAAAAACAGAAGCATATCCTTAAAAATTAAGTCACTGAATGTTTAGTCTTTTTGATTAATTATCAACATTAATCTTTACATTATAGGAGTGAGCAATCGTTTTGATCTGTTGAACTAAAGTATCAGAACAAGCTGTATCTTTAGAAATAGAGTATTTCAGTCCTAATTGCTCATATTTGCTGGAACCAAGATTATGATATTTTAGAATATCAACTCGTTTAACACAATCTCCAAGTGAATTGATCAATTGAAATCGTTTTTCAATATCTTCTAAATCATCGTTCCATCCTGGCACAATAACAAGACGAATCCATAAATCTTTTTTCAATTGTGCAATCTTTTTGACATTTTCTATGATTTTTTCATTAGTTACCTCTGTGCATTTCTTATGATATATAGGATCAATTGCCTTTATATCAAATAGGATCAAATCAATATCTTGTAGAAGATTTTTTAGAATTGACCATTGAACATTGCCTGCAGTGTCTAAGGCAACATGAATGCCATTTTGATGTAAAAGTTGTGCTGCTTCTTTTACAAAATCAGCTTGCAGCATTGGATCACCGCCTGAAAAAGTAACACCCCCGTTTGATACTTCATAAAAAGTTTTATCTCTTAAAAGTAGATTTACTAAGTCTTTTGCAGAGATTTCTCTTCCTTTGATTTCATAAGCATTTTTAGGGCAACACTCTACAATTTTTTGAATATTGTGCAATTTGGTGCGGTCAATATGGCAACCATCTTCAAAAATCTGGATTGCATGAGGTTCAAGTTTGGAACAAGTCCCACAACGAATACAGTGCTGCTTATAGTACAGTAGTTTTTTTGTTGGCTCGATCAATTCAGGGTTTGCACACCATGTGCAACGTAGATTACATCCAACAAAGAATACAGTGGTGCGAATTCCTGGACCATCTTTGGTCGAATAGTGCTGTAGTGTAGAAATTAATCCTTTATTCATATCATAACTCATTCTCTGTACGTGCAATAATTGCTTCCTGCGCTTCAGGCATCAAAGATACAAATTGAGCACAATAACCAGCAACTCTTACAATCAAATCTCTATAATTATTCGGATCTTTTTGCGCCTCTCTTAGTGTTTCACTAGATAAAACATTAAATTGATTGTGATAGATTCCTTTTAAAAGACTGGCTTTTAAAAACGCGACAAATTTATCTAAATTTTCATCTCCTGCTAAAGCTCCTGGTGCAAAACGCATATTTAATAATTGACCAGCAGCTACTTTGTCATTTGGAAGCTTTGAAACAGAATTTATAACTGCAGTTGGTCCATGTGTATCGGTTGATTGTGTTGGAGAGCAACCTTCGTTTAATGGAGAACCAGCAAAGCGGCCATCTGGTGTAGCCCCAACATCAAACCCATTTGGAACGTAAGAAGTAATATTGCTTGTAGACATGGTATAACATGATATTTCCGGACCTTTTCCAGTACGCAATGTTTTATAATGAGGTAATAACTCCAGATAAGAGTTAAAGACATCTTTTACTAAATCATCCACTTCATCCTCATCGTTTCCAAATTTTGGAACATTCAGGACAAGCTTTCGAATATACATAGATTCTGCGCTTTCCCAGTTATCCTTTATGGCATCCATCAATTGTTTCCAAGTAATTTTCTTCTCTTTAAAAATTAGTTTTTTGATAGCAGCTAAGCTATTTCCAACGATAACTGGTCCAATATTAGACTGAGAAATTACGTCGTATTTACATCCGCCAGCTTTTAATGTTTTGCCTAATTTCATGCTGTTGTCAATGAAACAAGATGCAAATGGATCTGCGTCATAGATTTCTAATGAAGCATCACAAATGTTGTCGGATTCAACTGCCATATCCGAATAAAATTTTAAAGCAGTTTTCCAAGCTTGCCAAAGTTCATCATAGGTTGCATAATCATTTTCTTGCAAATGAAATAATTGAATTCCAGTCTTAGGATCTTTCCCGTGAAATAATACAATTTCGAAAACTTTCCCCCAGTTTACATAAGTCATCCCTGTAGCGCGATGCCCATATTTTCCGGGAACTCCCGTTTCTACACATCCGATAGGACAATAATCTAAAGCATCTTTTTTTGGAATGCCTAAATCAACCAATCCTTTCACTGCAATTTCATCATTAAACATAGAAGGCATACCACAACCAGTACGTATCAATTTTGCAGCCAATCGGATCAATGAATCAGGAGTGTTCTTATTGTATCGCATTGAGAAGTTTGGCTCTGCCAAAGCAGTCAAATTCATGGCCTCTATGCATAGGTATGAAAGTTCATTTGTTCCATCTTTTCCTTCTGGTGTATATCCTCCAACAACCAAATTGGAATAAAGTGGATAGCCTTGAGAAAAACGTGTATGCCCATAAGGACGAACTTTATTATTTGAAGAGTTCATGATAAACATGTGTGTGATGATTTCCAATGCTTTTTCTTTGGAGATTATTTTATTAATAATGTCTTTTTGATAAAGATCCCACATATATTGATCAAATCTTCCATAACAGAAGGAATGACCATTTGATTCGATCATTTGAAGTATGTGTACCATGTAAGCAACTTCACATCCTTCCCAGAAAGAATGAGCAGGTCCTTCCATCATATTTTCTGCCATTTTGGCCATTTGAGCATATTCTTGTTTTCTTTTAGGATCTTTTTCTTTTTGTTCGGCTTCTTTTAACAAGCAACTATATCGCTTAAAGAAAGTTAATGCACCTTCTAAAGAAATGATAACCGCGGTATAAAAGTCTATTTGTTCTTTGGACAAAATATTGTCTTTTAATTTCTCTTTGGCTTCATGAATATACCAGCGAAATCCATGTTTTAAAAGCGCTGGATAGTCTGGTACAATATGCCCGTCTCCAGACATAGATATACCTCCAAGATGCAGAACACCTTGTTTTGCAGCTTGGCGAATCTCATCTGTTAAATTTCTTTGTACCTCATCTTCATGGGTATGTCCATGCCAATAGTCTGCAATAGAATATAAATCGTTTTTTACTTTTTTGGAACATTGAAAGACATCACCATTTCTCTTATCAAAAGGAATGGATCCATTGCGTCCATCTAATTCATCAATTATCCAGTCAATAGAGTATTCTGGGAAAATTGGAGCAGCAAAATTAGAACTTGCTTGATTTCCAAATATTAAACTATCTTCTTCAATAAAAATACTCATATTTTCTAAAGTATGTGCAAAAGCTTTTGCCTTTCGGATAATGTAAGGTTCTCCTGTGGTCTTTTTAAAGCTTTCTGTATACAACATTGCTCGTTGACTGCATATGGAGGCAACTCGATTGGACATTTTTCTTTGCAAACGGGTTAACCGTTCTTCATCGATATCATTTGTATGTGGTTCAAATTCTAAAAACTGTTTCATAGGATCCTTTCTATATTATTGGTGTGTAAATATTAAAAAAACACAAAGAGATATTATAAACATCTTATAAGTGTTGTATGGTACATTTGATACATTAAAGATATTCTGATTTATAAGATCTGTCAATAAAAGGTTGTATAATTCAAATGCAGTAAATAGTATTAAATATCTATAAAAAAAGAAATGACCTTGAGGGACATTCCTGTAATACACGATTAATAAAGAATTTTTATAATTAGAAAATCGAATCAAACTAACTTTTCTTGAATTCTATATTTTAAATCTAAAATCTTGTTGTGAATTGTTTCTATTGTTTTTATAAATTCTTCATCACTTTTACCTGTTGGATCTTGCAAGCCCCAATCTTCTCTGTATCTGCAAGGAAGGTATGGGCAATCTACATTACAACCCATTGTAATAACTATATCTACAGATGGAATATCTGACAAAAGCTTGGAATATTGTGTCTTTTCCATATCAATACAATATTTTTGATTCATCAATCGCACTGCATCTTGGTTGATTTGTGGTTTTGTTTCAGTTCCTGCTGAATAGCTTTCAAAGACATCAGAAGCCAGCGCTTTTCCTAATGCTTCTGCAATTTGGCTGCGGCAAGAATTATGAACACAAATAAAAGCAACTTTTGGAAGATTCTTTTTCATAATAAATTCACCTTTCACTATTATTGTAATTCATGAATTAATTCTGTGCCTGTTTTAAGATGTTTTTAATTTCTTCAACAGATAATACTTTTCCATATGATACGACTTTCCCTTTAAAAACCAAGGCTGGAGTAGACATTACACCATAACTGGCTATTTGAGAAAAATCTGTAATATGTTCAATTTTCAAATCAAATCCTAATTCTGAAACAGCTTTTTGTGTCGCATTTTCTAAGGCAATACATTTTGCGCATCCTGATCCTAAGATCTTAATTCCATCATCCTTCTTTACGCTTTCTGCTTTTTGCATAGCTTCAGATGTACATTTTTCAGCGCAACAGCATGTTTTCTTTTCTTCTTTTTTGGCAAATAGTTTCATTTTAAATACCTCCTATGAAATTAAAAATATATGGAAAACATTAAAAATATACCCTACGATAATGATTCCTATTGTGCAAATAGAAATAAATAATGCAAGCAATTTAGGCTTCACCGCTTTTTTTAACATGATCATTGATGGCAGGCTTAATGTTGTAACAGCCATCATAAAGGAAAGGATCGTGCCTAACTGGGCTCCTTTTACTAAAAGTGCTTCTGCAACAGGAATTGTACCAAATATGTCAGCATACATAGGCACACCTATCAGTGTTGCGATGATTACACCAAATGGATTGTTGCTTCCTAAAATAGCTTTGATCCAATCCTCTGGAATCCAATTATGAATGAAAGCTCCGATACCAACTCCAATTAGAATGTATGGAAATACTTTTTTAAATGTATCAGATACTTGTTCTTTGGCAAACTCTATTCTATCTTTTCTAGTAAGATTTGGGGAGTCAATTTCTACACTGCTTGCATTTTTGATGAAATCTTCTACATATTGATCCATGTGTAATTTTTCTATTAATGTTCCACCTAAAACAGCTATGATTAGTCCAATGATAACATAGGCGATAGCCACTTTTACGCCAAAAACACTCATTAACAAAACTAGACTTCCTAAATCAACCATTGGAGAAGAAATAAGAAAAGAAAAAGTAACACCTATTGGTAAACCAGCACTAGTAAATCCGATAAAAAGTGGTATGGATGAACAAGAGCAAAATGGTGTGACGGTTCCGAGTAAGGCAGATACAATATTGGCTTTGATTCCATGAAACTTACCTAATATTTTTTTGCTTCGCTCTGGGGGAAAATAACTTTGTATATATGAGATGAGAAAAATCAAAGTACAAAGCAGAATCGTAATTTTTATGACATCATAAAGGAAAAACTGAATGCTGCCACCAAAACGAGTAGTAATATCAAATCCTAACATAGTTAAAAACTGTTCTATTAAGTAATTCAACCATTTCATTCCAAGTATTTGATCTTGTATAAATATAAATATTGATTCTATGATTTTCAAAAAAGTCCTCCTTTCCTCATATCAAAAAAAATTGATGTATTAGGTTTTTATAAAAGTCATCTTAAGATGACCTTATTTATGATATTTTGTACGATTATCTAATGTTGGTGCAGTTATTTCAGCTAATCTTTTTAATGCGTTGTCACTTCCAGATTGACTGAGCCTGTAATGGGTCCACTTTCCATCTTGTTTACTTGTTACAATTTCTGAATCACATAGTATTTTCATGTGATAGGATAAAGCAGATTGTCCAATCCCCATTTTTTCGATTAATTCGCAGGCACATTTTTCTCCCTCTTTTAATAGACTGATGATACAAAGTCTTTTTTCATCACAAAGTGCTTTGAAGATTCTTGCATCTTTAGAGTAATCTTTTTCCATACTAGATACCTCACATCAAATATTTTTGATGTGTTTATAATAACCTCTGTTAATGAATGTGTCAACGAACATATCAAAAAAATTTGATTTATTTACTGAAGAACGATAAACAAAATAAGTACATAATAAACTCTACGAATATTTATAGCTAGATAATATAGCGCGAATAGCTTTATATAAATATGGTTTTAACTTTTCAATTGGTAGTGGCTGGTTATAAAGGATCGAGTTATAGCATGTACTTCCAGCAGCTTCAATAATAATGTTAAGAACAACATCAGGGCGATCAATTACATAATGGTTCTTGATAGCTGATGCACTAAATTTTGCGATCATATTTAAAGAATCTTCTTCAATACTTGACTGTAATCGTTCGTGAAAAATACCCCAAGAGAGATTTTTCTTAATAAACTTTAATATGATAGGATTATTTTCAAGCTTTAATAAAACTTGATTAATAATAAAAATTACGGAGTCCTCGAAATCTTGAATATCATTCTTTTCTAATTCCTCTTGAGCACTTTCAAATAATTTTTTAGCTTCTGTTTGGATTAAGACATCACGAATTTGATATTTATCTTGAAAGTATAAATAAAATGTCCCTTTGGCAACATTTGCGTTTTTTGTAATGTCCTGTACCGTTACTTCATGAATATCTTTTTTTAAAAATAATTCAAAAGCGCTTTTCAAAAGGGCGTTTTTTTTATTTTTTTTGTTTTCGATAACTTTTGATTTCATTGATATCACCATAAATATTTTAATAAAAAATGACTTATAGTTCAATAAAAACACCTTAAAAATTAACTTAATTGAAAAATATAATTAAAATATTGACTAATGGTCAGTTTAGGAATATACTCGTCTCTATTGAAAGGAGTTTGAATATGGAAAAGATATCTAAGTTTATAGTGAAGTACAGAAACAAGATATTGTTGATTGCAGTACTTCTTTTGATTCCCAGTATTATTGGTTACATGAATACAAATATCAATTATGATATTCTTTCTTACCTGCCATCGGATTGTGAATCTATGAAAGGACAAAAAATCTTAGATGAGGATTTTAATTTGGCTAGTACTGGAATCATGGTGACAAACAAATTAACTGATAAAGAAGTTTCATCTTTTAAACAAGAGATAGAAAAAATTGATGGTGTTAAAGATGCTTTGTGGAAAGATGATTTGATTGATCTTTCGTATCCGAAAGAAATGTTACCGGATAAAGTACAAGAGCAACTATATGATAAAGATGCAACGATATTTATTATTACCTTTGATGAAGATACAGCTTCTCAAAAAACAATGAATGCAATTTCCCGAATCAAAAAGATATCACCAGAAAATTGTTATTTAGCTGGTATGAGTGCAATAGCAGAAGATACCAAAGATTTGGCAAATACAGAGATGAAGCGCTATATAGTTATTGCGGTCATCTTAAGTTTGGTGATTTTATATTTGGGGTTGGAGTCAACTATAGCACCGATTATTTTCATGATAGGAATAGCTTTTCCAATTATCTATAATTTTGGAAGCAATTTTTTCTTACATGAGATTTCATATATTACCCAAGCATTGGCAGCAATATTACAATTAGCCGTAACGATGGATTATTCAATTTTTTTACTGCATCGTTATCAGGAGGAAAAAGTGAAGTCAAAAAATGGAAACGAAGAAGCAATGGAAAAAGCTATAGTCGCAACATTTAAATCTATTACTTCTAGTTCTGTTACTACTATTGCAGGTTTTTTAACTTTATGTTTTATGCAGCTAAAATTAGGATCAGATATCGGTATTGTCATGGCTAAAGGCGTCGTGTTGGGTGTATTATGCACGATCTTTATATTGCCAAGCATGTTGATGCGCTTTGATGGCTTGATCGAAAAATATACACATCGTGTTTTGATCAAAGAATGGCACCTAATTCCTTCTTGGATCGTTGCTCATGCTAAAGCACTCTGCATAGCGGCTGTTTGTATTTTTATGCCTATGTGCTATTTTCAAACTCAAGTTTCGCAGTATTACGATTTGACGGCTTCATTACCTTCTTCTCTTTATAGTATGCAAGGAACACAAGAACTTAAAGAACGTTTTGATATGAATACCACACATTTTATATTGGTTGGTCAAGATCTAGAACATAAAGAAATGAAATCTTTGGTCAAAGAGATAAAACAGGTGAAAGGGATTGAGACTGTATTATCGTATGATGAATTTGCAGGTGGATTATTCCCAACTTCATTTGAACCGGAAGCTATAAAAGAAATATTTAATAATAATGGATATCAATTAATTATTGCGAATAGTGATTATCACGCTGCTACAGAAGATGAAAATACACAGATCGATCAATTACATGAAATATTGCATAAATATGATAAAAAAGCTCTCATAACAGGAGAAGGAGCATTGACAAAAGATTTAATAACAACAGCTAATCAAGATTTTAAGGTAGTTAATATTATCTCTATTTTAGCAATATTTATTATTATCTTAATTACTTTTCATTCTATTTCTTTACCAATAATGCTGGTTTGTGCAATTGAACTTGCGATAACAGTTAACATGGCTATTCCATTTTTTACCCAGACAACTTTACCATTTATTGCAGGTATTGTTATTGGAACGATTCAATTAGGTGCCTGTGTTGATTATGCGATTTTATTGACAACTCGAGTGCAAGAGGAATATCGAAAAAATAGAAACATGAATGAGGCTGTTCGGACGGCAATTGGTAAAAGTGCTCCGTCTATCATTACAAGTGGATTATCTTTCTTTGCAGCATGTATAGGTGTGTCTTTTATTTCGCAAATGGATTTAATTTCTAGTTTATGTACGCTTCTAGCACGTGGAGCAATCATTTCTGTTATTAGTATTTTATTTGTGCTTCCTAGTATGTTGTTATTAGAAAACAAAATAAAGATGAAAAAAGGAGGATCACGTTATGAATAGAAAAATTAAAAATGTAATTAGTATTTGCTTAATTGCTTCAATGCAAGTTCCATTATGTACACCGATATACGCTGAGGAGCAAAATGAAAATCCAACCGAAAAAAAAGAGACTGTATATACTTTATTAGATGGAGATGGTACTGTTTCAAAGACCATTGTTTCAAGTTGGCTTCATGATGAAGATGGATTAAGGAATATTCAGGAAATTCTTGATCTTTCAAATGTTGAAAATGTGGAGTCAAATGTGGAGCCAAAAGTGAATGGCAATTTGTATACGTGGAATACAGAAGATACTGATATTTATTATCAAGGAGATTGTCATAAAAAATTACCTGTAAATTTTGAAATCAAATATTATCTTGATGGTAAAGAAATAACAGCAGATAAATTGCAGGGAAAAACTGGACATTTATCTATAAAGATAAATATGAAACCTAATGTTTCACAGACTGTTATGATACAAAATCAACCGGTAACAATTCATCCTAGTTTTTTATGTGCAGCAGGTATGATCTTGGACAACGAAACTGTAAAAAATGTAGAAGGAAACAATGGTAGAGTTATTAATGATGGCAGTCATGAAGCATATGTTTTTGCAAGTGTGCCGGGATTAAAACAAACTTTAGATGAAATGGGTTTGCACACATTGACGGATAAATTTTCACTTGTCGAAGAAACCAGTATCGAAGCTGATGTAGAAAACTTTTCTCTGGATTCATTTTTTATAGGAATGAGCAACGAAATACCTTTTGAGAATTTATTTGAATCTTCTTCTGTAACTTCTGGGATCCAATCATTGATGAGTGCAGGAGATCAATTATTAAATGGTTCCAAGGCTTTACAAGAAGGTATCCATTTAATGAATCAAGAATCGCAACCATTAACTTCAGCTTATCCACAAATTGAAAATTTGGCTCAATCATCAGTGTTGATGCATGAAGGAACAACAAGTTTATACAATGCACTGAACGAATACACTTCTGGAGTAGAAGCAATAGATAAAGGAAATAAACAATTATATTCAGTTCCTAAGGGAATAAAAGATGTGGGTGATGGAACTCAAAATTTACATATAGGTGCACAAAAACTACAATCAGGTATTGAACAAATTAATTCAAAAATATCGAGCTTAGATCCTGAAACAATAGATGAAATAAGCAATATTATTTTGAACAGCAAACAACAACTGGATCAAATGGAAAAAACGATACAAAAAGACTCAGCAATCATGACTGAAATGAGTAACTCTATAGATTTAATAAATAATTCAATGGAAAGTTTGAATCAAGTTAAAACGGAATTTGTTAATGCTGTGCAAGAATATAACAAAGTAATTGAGACGAACAACGAGAAGGTAAGTCAGAACAATCAGATCATTGATTCATATCGCAATCAAATGCAAAGAGCAAATGATGCATTAAATCAAGCCGCTCAAACAACAAATGAAAAACTAGATGAAACCATTGTGGCATTACAGCAGGTGCAGCAAAGTACAGAGGATGAAACATTAAGGGCAAAGCTTCAAGAACAAATTGAAGCAATTGAATCTGAAAAAATAGAAGCATCCACTTTAACGGTAGATTATTCAAACTTATCATCTTTAGAACCTATTGATTCTCAATCATTAGAACTATCTTTGAAAACATTATCAGATTCTATTTCTAAAATGAATGATATTTTAGCAGAAAGTAATAAGGTTTTACCACAGTTAGAAAATGATATCATACAGTCAAAAGAAACATTAAATACATTAGATGCCTATTTAAATACTGTCGTAAATCGTTTGCCGGAAGATCCTGAATCTATAATTTCAACGTTGCAACAGAGCGTAAAACAATTAGAGGCTGGTTCAAAGAGTTTGAGCCAAGGTTGTGAACAGCTAGATCAAGGATTGAATGTATTATATGAAGAATCCATGAAAGGGATCGATCAATTGAATGAAGGTAGTGAGACTTTAGTTAGCTATAACAGTGAATTATTAGAAGGGTCAAAAGCGTTAGATCAAGGGGCAGAACAACTGGAAGCCCAAAAGAATAATTTTTCTGAAATGAGCAGTGGATTGATAAGCTTGCAAAAGGCATTTGATGAATTAGAAGATGGGGCAGACCAGCTTGTAAATGGTCAGTCAACATTTAATGAAGAGGGTCTAGGCTCTCTAGCTATTGCATCAGAAGAACTTAACAAGCTAAATGAATTAGCTCAGCAGATTGATTCCCTGAATAAAAAGTATTCTTCTTTTAGTGGAGCCCCTAAAGAGGCTACTAATTCTACCCAATATATTTTTAAAGTAACAAGTTCTAATTAAAAATTTAAAACTAAAAGGTATTAGCTATAAAAATAGCCAATACCTTTTTTAAGAAAATGCTGAATAAAATGGATTAATATATTAATTTGGTATATGATGATTAAACTATGTAAGGAGAACGAGATATGAAGATATTTGAAATTGTTTTCAGTCCCACTGGTGGAACTGAAAAAGTAGCGAAAATCGTTGCTAATGAATTAAATAAGAAAGTTATTACACTAAACATGTTAAAAAGAAATTCTACACTAGATAAAAACCAACTAACGAAAGATGATGTTGCGGTTATTTCCGTTCCGTCATATGGTGGAAGGGTCCCATCTGTGGTGTCTGAAAGACTTTCTTTGATTCAAGGGAATGGAGCTAGGGCAATTTTAGTATGTGTATATGGAAATCGAGCTTATGAGGATACTTTAGCAGAGTTAGAAGATTTGGCAGATAAAGCTGGGTTCAAAACGGTTGCGGCGATTTCTGCAATTGCTGAACATTCTATTGTTAGACAATACGCAAGTGGAAGACCAGATACACAAGATAAAGACCAATTGATAGCTTTTACAAAAGCAATTAAGAAAAAGCTAGAAGAGAAAGATATGTCAAAACCACAAATTCCGGGGAATCGACCATATAAGGTATCAAAGCTTAGTGGTTTGGTTCCAAAACCCACAAAGAAATGTGTAAATTGCAAAGTTTGTGCTACCGAATGCCCTATGCAGGCCATTGATTTTAATGATCCATCAAAAATAGATAAGGATAAATGCATTTCTTGCATGCGTTGTATATCTGTATGTCCTTATTTGGCTAGAAGCATCCATATTGTTAAATATAAAGCGGCAAGTGCGATGTTAAAAAAGGTTTGTTCAGATAGAAAAGAGAATGAGTTGTTTATCTAAGAACTAAATTAATTCGTAGTTATAAAAAGTTTCGTCTTTATACATTGAAAGAATATCAAACGAATCATTTATGATTATGATATCTCCAATCTTTCCTTTTTCTAAGCTACCGCGATTTAATTCATAATAATTTCCTGGAAGAAAAGCCGCCATATTAAGTACATCAGATATACTACAATGACAATATTTCATCATATTTTGACAGGCAACATTCATTTTTAATGTACTGCCGGCAATTCTTCCTGTCTCTTTTACTAAAGCTTTATCTTTCGTGACATGAATGTTTTTTCCACTAAAAATATAGTCGCCTTCTTTAGCTGACTTGAATGGATTTGCATCGCTGACTAAGATGATTCGATCTTTACCTAACACTTTATAAGTCGCTTTAATTACATCTGGGTGTACATGAAATCCATCGGCTATTAGTTCACAAATTAATCCATCACTTACAAAAGCGCCTGTTACAACGCCGGGATTTCTATGTTCGTGTTGGGACATGGCATTATATAAATGTGTAACACCTTTCGCACCATGTTTTTCTGCCTCCAGGACTTGTTGACATGTTGCATCACTATGTCCTATGTTCATGATTATGCCGGCTTCAATTCCTTGTTGTAAAAGTTGATGATTGGTATCTAGCTCACATGCATATGTCATAGATTTCAATTTTGTCGTTCTATTGATATATTCTTTAAAATGATCATAATGTGGGCTTTGTAACATTTCTTCTTTCATAACAGCTTTTTTTGAAAGGTTTAAAAAAGGACCTTCCAAATGAATGCCACCTAGTAATGAAGATTTACAAGTATCATACATTTTTAAAAGCTCAATTAAACGTTCGTGCGTTTCAGGAACTAAGCTGCAAAATAAAGAGCCTACGCCTTCTTTATATTCTAATTTTTCTATTTCCTCAAAGTTTTCTAAAGAGCATGTATTAAAGTCATATCCCCCAATTCCGTGAGTATGTGTGTCTATAAGTGCGGGACAGATATGATTTCCTAAGGCATCGATATATTTATCGAAAGAGCATTTTGGCTTTTCTTGTCCACAATAAGTGATGATGCCATCTTCAATTAAAACATAACCTTTTGGGAGTGTAAGGTCCTTATTAACAAATATTTTTCCGTTTCCAATACAAGTACGCATAGAGAATCCTTTCTTTATCTTATACAGAATTTTTGCTACTTGTATTATAACTTTTGTGGTAGCTTGATACAAAAGATAATTAAAAAGTCCTGAAATCAGGACTTTTTATATATTAGATAAACCAGTTAGTGAATTTATTTTATTTTGCGTAAAATGTTGGAAAATTGCAATTGTTCTTCCAACACCAATTACTGCAATTAAAGTTCCAATACCGACACCAGTTAGATGCCCGGCCAAAAGAAATCCTACCGTTATTGTGATAGATATATTTAGAAGGTCGAAACAGTTTTTTGTCGTTCCCACAGTTTGATTTACACAATCAGCTAATGTTTGAACAATGCCATCTCCAGGATTAGGGATAAAACGCATAGATAGGGATAATGAAGCACCGATACCAGTGCAAAGGATTGCAATGATAAGAACAAATAGTTGTATCGAAAATTGTTCTGGGTTTGTTGAATTAGATGCAAAATTAGGAAATAAATTTGAAAAAAGATTCATAAATCGCGTAAATACGATGCTTAGAGGAATTTGAAGAATATCCATAAATAAAATTAATCTAAAGTTTTTCTTGTTCAAAGAATTAGAATTTCGGCGGATAAAATGAAGCGTTAATTCAATAAAGACAAAGATACAATAAAATACAAGAGTTGCATTACCAAAATTCAAATCAAAGATTTGAGAAAAGGTATAGGGAACGGAAATGATAGGAGATACCCCGAGTCCTGCTTTTGTGTTTAATGTTAGCCCTAGAGCTAAGATCAATAAACCAGCAATATAAAAAACCGTTCTATATACATTTTCTTTTTTCATTTAATCACCTAAATATCAAAATTGTTCGATTTTGGTATTTTTTATCCTTTCTATTACTTATTTGAAACAAAATATCAATTAAGAGTAATGATATAATGGAATTATCTATTTAGCGACTTATATTATAAAGTGACAATGTTGATTTGGTAAGTATTTTTTAGAATTTATAATTGAAAACATATTCCGCAAATCGCAAAAATACAGATTATCGCAATAGGATGTAATTTTTTAAACCGTTGTGTGAAGGCCAATCCAATAAGAAATAATATAAATGGAAAATATTGAAAGTTATTTATATTCCAATCTCCGTTTATGAACATAGTGGTTGCAAAAACGGATAAACCAGCGCTAGCAATCATGGCACAGACAGCAGGTCGAAGACCATAAAAAGCGTTTTGTACGTATTTGCTTTCTTTGAACTTTTTTAGAAATTGTGCAACGATACAAATGATTATGATACTTGGTAGAACAAGTCCTAAGGTTGTTATGACTCCCCCTAATAAAGAATGGGTAGTATAGTATCCTACATATGTAGCCATGTTTACACCCATGGCACCAGGAGTTGATTCACTTATCGCAATCATGTTCATTAACATTTCGGTTGTGAACCAATGGTATTTGTCAATTAAATCATAAAGGAAAGGGATTGTGGCAAGACCACCACCTAAAGCGAATAGTCCAGTCTTAAAGAATTCCCAAAATAATAAGATCCAAGTCATACATTCTCCTTTCTAGCTTTTAGAAGCTGAATGATAATTCCTGCCATAGCAGACAAAATAACGATGGCAATGGTAGGGAGAATGTTAAGATAAGTTGAAATAAGGGCAAAGACAAAAATAATGATGCCAATATAATCCTTGATTCCACTTTTAAATAATTTGATGATAGCATTTAAGATCAATACACAAACAGCAATTCGAATTCCTGACAATGCATGTTGAACAATGGCAATATCAGAGAAATTTTGTAATAAGCTTGCAATTAATAGGATAATTACGATGGAAGGAAACACAATGGCAAGTGTTGCGATGATTCCCCCTAAAACGCCTTTTAAGTTATATCCAATAAAAGTTGCTGTGTTAACTGCAATGACTCCTGGAGTACACTGTCCTACCGCAAAGTAATCCATTAATTCCTCTTCAGTACACCAATGATGATTTTCAACAATTTCTCTTTGTAGTAGAGGCAACATTGCATAGCCACCGCCAAAAGTAAATGCACCGATTTTCACAAAAGATTTGATTAGTTCCCAATATATCTTCATAAAATCCCTTCTTTCACAATGCGAATATTATACAAAATATTATACAAATTGGTCAAAATGAATCATCGTTATATAATAAGGATTAGAGATATTAAGATAATCAAAGAAGGAGAAGTTTTATGAATTATGATATTTTTAAACAATTCGATCAAAAATGGGCACTTGTCACAGCCGGGACAAAAAAAGATTTTAATACAATGACCATTTCCTGGGGAGGGTTAGGTACATTATGGTCAAAACCTTGTGCTACTGTATATATAAAACCATGTCGATATACTTATAAATATATGAATGATAATGATTATTTTACAATTAGTTTTTTTGGAGAAGATTATAGAGAGGATTTAAAAATATTAGGGACTAAATCTAAACGAAATGGAGATAAATTATCTTTGACAAAATTGACTCCTGAATTTTTAGGAAAAGCTATCACCTTTAAAGAAGCAGAATGTACTTTAGTATGTAAAAAAATTTATTACCAAGATCTTGATTTAAAGCATATTCCAAAAGAAATAATTGAACACTATTATACCGAAGAAGCACCACACAGAATGTTTGTTGGTGAAGTACTAGAAATTCGAGATAAGTAATGGTTGTTTAAAATGGGACTTTTTTACAAAAGAAAGTCTCATTTTAAATGACAATTTTGAAATGCATGATTTTTCATATTGACAATGTCTTTGGCCATTTTTTAAAATTTATGCTGCTAATTGATTTTTTAGAAGAGGGGACTATATGAAAAAAGATGTAGTTATACAATGGATAAAATCTGAAATTATTTTGATCGTAGCTGCAATTGCAGCTATAATTTCTTCTTTCTTTGTTCCGCTATCTATAGAATATATAAATTACATAGATATCAGAACATTAAGTTTATTGTTTTGTTTGATGATCATTATCGCAGGTATTCAAAAATGTGGGGTATTTGAAAGTTTGGCTCAAACTTTATTATCAGGGAATCGAAGTTTACGTATTTTGCAGATTATTTTAATAATTGCACCTTTTTTTGCTGCAATGCTTATAACCAATGATGTGGCATTAATTACTTTTGTACCATTTACTATTTCAATTCTGCAAATGGCAAAAGAGGAAAAAAGAATCATTCCCGTTTTGGTGTTGCAGACAATTGCCGCAAATTTAGGGAGTATGGCAACACCGATTGGTAATCCTCAGAATATATATTTATGTGGTTTTTTTAAATTGGATATGATGAATTTCTTTGTGACCATGATTCCAATTTCTTTACTTAGCTTGATCATATTGGGGGTATTTTCGATTTTATGCAAAAATAGGAATATTCAAATCCACTTTCCAGAAAAACTTTCAATCAGTAATAAGATGGAACTAAAAGTTTTGTTAGGCCTATTTATATTATGTTTGTTGACTGTATTTCATGTATTGCCTCATTTGGTTTTACTTTTCATTGTAGTAGGTGTTATCTTTTTTCTTGATCGAGAATTGTTTAAAAGAGTAGATTATATATTATTGTTAACATTTGTTTTTTTCTTTATCTTTGCAGGGAATATGTCAAATCTGGATTCTGTACGAAATGTTTTGCAGTCCTGGATGGAAAAAGATGCATTGATGACTTCTGTTTTAGCATCGCAAATTTTTAGCAATGTTCCAGCAGCAATTTTGTTATCTAATTTTACAGAAAATGCTCATGATCTTTTGTTAGGGGTAAATATTGGAGGTTTGGGTACACCTATTGCTTCTTTGGCAAGCTTGATAACAATTAAATTTTACTTGAGATCAACTCACTGTAAGTCAAAAACTTTCTTTTTGTATTTTACAATATTGAATTTTTTCATTCTCTTGATACTTTTTCTGTTCGTTAAGTTCATATAATATGGCGTGAAAAAAGGAGAGCTTTATGATTTTTCTTGTTTTGGCGATTTTAAGTAGCACCACTGTCTCAATTTCTTTGCGCTTTAGTAATACCCAGAGGCATAGTCTATATGGGAAATTTTTTTGTAACTATATCGTGTGTGCCTTTTTATCTTTATTTTTTGTACAAACGATATACTATGAAAAAATCACATTAACTTTAGGGCTGTTAAATGGTTTTCTCTTAATTTCTGGTTTATTTTTTATGCAATTAAGTATGAAACTGAATGGAGTTGCTTTAACAAGTTTATACGGGCGTTTAGGGGTGTTTGTTCCATTAATGTTTTCAATGCTGGTTTTTAATGAGATGCCAACTTGGCTTCAGTTATTTGGAATGTTTTTATCTTTTATATCGATGTGTTTGTTTTTTTATCAATCGAAAATTAATTTCAAATTAGGGTTTATCTTATTGCTTTTCATGCTCATTAGTGGTTTAGGTGATACGATGAACAAGATTTATCAATTCTATGGTGAAGTAGATTTGGCAAGTGAGTATTTCTTTATTTCTTTTTTGGCTGCAGCGATATTTAGTTTCATCTTGATGTTGGTAAAGAAGCAAAATATAACTAGAAAAGAGTTGCTTTATGGTTTTATGATTGGTATTCCTAATTATTTTTCGTCATACTTTTTATTGATGTCTTTGAATCGTTTACCTTCTATTGTCGTGTATCCAACGTATTCAATGGCGACAATAGTAACGATTAGTTTATGTGGCTATTTTTTCTTTAAAGAGATTATAAATAAAGAAATGATCATGACCTTTGTTTTGATCATGATCTCAATAGGGTTATTAAATATATAATTTGGTGGATTTTTTTATAGATTATAATCACGATTTTTATATGTGAAAGAAGACAGAATGAGTAAGATGATGCTAATGACTATAATGATCAAGAATGCTATTAGTGTTTCATTAGATAAAGATTCAGCGTTTGTAGGTGATAAAAGTTCAAAAGGACTAAAATATTTTAAAAAGTCGGCTTTGTCTTCGAGAATCTTACCAAGATATCCTAACATATATGAAATCATAACAATTCCACAACCTAGGCTTGCACTAGAATGTTTAGTGCTTAAGGCTGACATGAATAAACCAAGGCTGAGAAAGAAAAAAGGAACGAATCCGGTGATTTTGATAATAGAGAACATTTTAACTAAATCAAAAGTGTTATCACCTACGATATATCCAAAAAGAATTCCTGCAATTGAGGCAGCAAATACAGCCATAAAGATAGAAAGAAAACCAATCAAGAGTTTTGAAATATAAATTTGTTTTCTAGTAACTGACAGTGAATATAAATATTCTATAGTTTTATCTTTTTCTTCTTTTAATATTAGATTGATTCCTGTGGTAATGGCATAAATTGAGATAATGATAACTAAGATGTTTAATATCATTCCAAAAAAGTTTACATAATTGCTCATTTGTGCCATGTCACTGACTCCGACAAGTTGTAAATATTCTGTAGGCAGCATCTCAAATTTTACTTGTGCCATTTCCTGCATTGTTGAAAAAAAGAACATATACATTGACATGATGCCAAACATTATTAATGACCATATAGAAATGGATTTGATTTTCATCTTTAATTGAAACAAAAATAAATGTCTAATGTTACTCATATAAATCACCCTTCATAATACTTGATGAACTCATCTTCTACGCTAGTGTATCGAATTTCAAGACTTTCTAAATTTAACAGAGATAATTTTTTTATCAGTGTATTGGTATCATCATTGTTTTCGAAGCTGACTTCTTTTCCGTCTTTTGTTTTATATGTGACAATTTGTTTTAAAGAAGTAAGAATGTCTTTCATGTTCATGTCTTCGACAATTACTCCATCTTTAATGATCAGAACTCGATCACAATATTTTTGAATGTCTGCTAAATTGTGAGATGAAAGAAAAACTGTTTTGTTTTGCTTTTTTAAATCAAGTAATAAATCAAAAAATTTCTTTTGCATCAAAGGGTCTAAACCGCTTGTTGGCTCATCAAGAATCAATATACTAGGATCTTTTAATAATGATTGAATGATTGATACTTTCTTTTTATTCCCTAAACTTAGATCTTTAAATTTTTTATGAGGATCTAACTCAAAATAATTACATAAAGAAAAAATTTTTTCTCTTGAAGTCTTTGAAACGTCACAAGACAATTTAAAAATATCAATACATCTTATAGTTTCATAGAAGCTTGTATCACTAGGCATGTAACCTAAAAAAGTTTTTATGGTATCACTTTTATTAGAAGCATCTAATCCATTAATAAAAATTTTCCCTTTTGTTGGTTTTAAAAAGTCGAGCATGCAGCGAATTGTGGTTGTTTTTCCAGCACCGTTTTTTCCTACAAAACCAACGATTTCTCCTTGTTTAACTTTTAAAGATATATTGTTTACTGCTGTAAATTTACCATAATTTTTGGTTAAATTAGTTATTTCTATAGCATTCATGATATCCATCCTTTTAATATTTGTTTTTATCATTCTTATTGTAACAAAAAACGGAATAGAGAATATTAAGATTTGATTAATATAAAAAGTGATTGTTTTTTTTGTTTAAACTTGTCAAAAAGAAATGAAATCAATACAAATTTACAAAATGTATGAAATTTATTATAATAAGCACGCGTTTTAGGAAAGAGTTTTTATATGAAGGGAGTTTTAAATGTATGATTAAATTTTTTCAAAAAAACATTGAACCTAATAGGAAGTTAAGGTCAGCAGAAATTATTGTATTGGTTTTGTTGATCGTAGGTTCATTGGTCTCATATGGCCTAGGATTTTCTAAAGTCAATTCAAGTGTAGGTTCATTTTCGTTTGTCCAGACTGTAGAAATGACAAGAGATTTTGAGATGGAAGACTACGATGGCGAGGAAGATACGATTTGTGATGTTACCTACCGAGCAGGCGATAAAGAAATGATAATAACTTACTCATATGACGAGTATGAAAAGTTAGAGACTAAAGAAATCACGGGGTATGAGTTTAAAACACAAAATGGAACTGTACTCTATTTTGATCATCAGGATGTTAATAAAAAAGAACTAGAAGAGGCTTATCAACAGGTTATGGCTAATCAGACTATGCCAATCTTTAATTTTGCCAATGCATCCGTGATATTGGCATTGTCTCTTTTGATAATGATGTTATTCTCAAGACAGTTTACAACTTATGAAAAATCATGGTTTATGTCAATCATGGTTTTGGCAACGATATTCTCTGTTCTTTTCCCAGAAGAAAGTGCGAATGGTGTAAATGGTATCATCATTATGTTGCTATATTTGTTGGATACTTTCTTAAATATTCTTTGTGAACTTTTGATTTCAAAACAATCAAGGTACAATTTCCTCGTATCTGTACTAGTTGAAATAGTTGAGATTGCAATGTGTGTTGTATTAATGTATCGATTCGCAACCATGGCAACAACACTGTTCTTCTGGTTGCCTATAGATATTATTAGTTATATCAACTGGTCAAGACATAAGGATGAAGATGAAGACGAGCTAACTGTTGTTAGACGTTTAAAAGGCTGGCAAGAAATATTAGTTATCGTTGGAATTGTTTTATGGACTTTCGTTGTTGGATATTTGATTAGTGGATTGGATATTGCAACAGATTTTTATAATAATAAATCAATAGAAACAGCAATTATTTATATAGATGCATGTGCTTCAGCAGTGGGTATCGCGAACGGCTTGTTTATCTTCTTTAGATTCAGGGAACAGTGGATCGCGTGGTATATCTGTGCTGCTTTAGAGGCAATTATTAATATTATCTCAGGACAATATGTATTGTTGATCTTAAAGTTAGGATATTTTACAAATACGACATATGGTTATATAAAATGGAGCAAATATATCAAATCGCATAAAGAAGATGAGCGCTTGACGATATTCTGATAAAATCTTGAGGATGTTTATCAAAACTGATACAATTAAGCGTGTAAGAACATATAAATAGAAAGTGTAGGAGAGATAACTATGGCAATTTCAGCAGGTGATTTTAGAACTGGATTAACTTTGATAGTTGATGGAGATCCTTGGCAAGTATTAGATTTCCAACATGTTAAGCCTGGAAAAGGGGCTGCAATTTTAAAAACAAAAATGAAGAATTTAAAGACAGGCAATACACAAGAAAGAAATTTCAATGCCTCAACTAAATTCGAACAAGCTAATATTTCTAAAAAATCAGCTCAATATTCATATCAGGCAGATTCAACATATTATTTTATGGACATGGAAACATATGATACATATGAATTAACTGAAGATCAGGTAGGTTTTAACAAATACTTTATTGTTGAAGGTGCAGAAGTTCAGCTAATGTTCTTTGAAGGATTGTTGTTATCTGTTTCAGTACCAGAAAAAGTTGAGTTGACGATTACAGAAACGGATGCGGCTATCAAAGGGGCACCATCAAATCAGACAAAAGATGCAGTAACAGAAACTGGTTTATCATTAAGAGTTCCTCAATTTATTGAACCAGGAGAAAAAATTGTTGTATTCTCAACAGATGGAAAATATGCAGGAAGAGCTTAATAAGCTCTTTCTTTTTTACCTATGAATAAAGTTGTACTTATTACTGGAGGAGCTCAAGGTATTGGAAAAGCCATTGCCTTGGAACTGGCAAAAAACCATTATGATATTGTGATCAATTATTTGACTTCCCATGAAGCAGCCAAAAAATTAAAAGAAGAAATCATTAATACATATTCTGTTCGTTGTATAACGATTTGCGCTGATGTATCGAATGTAGAACAGGTAAATCAAATGGTTACAGAAATTGAAGAAAAATTAGGTGGGGTTGATATCCTTATTAATAATGCTGCAATTGATTTATCCAATTTATTCCATTTAAAAACAAATGAAGAATTTAAAAAAACTTTGGATGTTAATGTAGTGGGTTCTTTTAATTGTGCAAAAAGAGTTTATAAACATATGTTAGAGAAAGAATATGGAAGAATCATCAATATTTCTTCCACCAATGGAATCAATACATATTATCCTATGTGCATTGATTATGATGCTTCAAAAGCAGCTTTGATATCTTTGACACATAACTTAGCTTTTGAGTTTGCACCATATGTGAATGTAAACTGTATTGCACCTGGATTTATCGGGACAGAAAATGAACTTGATGGATATGATGAAGAATTTTTAAAAGAGGAAGTAGAAAAGATAATGGTCAATCGATATGGGGATCCTAAAGAGGTTGCTTATTTAGTTAAATTTTTGATTAGTGATGAAGCAAATTTTATCAATAATACTGTTATTCGTATCGATGGAGGACAAAAAGGAAGCTGTTAGAAATTTCCAACAGCTTCCTTTATTTTGCCTTTTTCATATTTGTTAATGCTAATAAAATTGAAAGTTTCCCGTATTCTAAGCTTAATCCACCTTGCATATATAAAGTATATGGTTCTACTACAGGGGCATCGGCGCTTAATTCAATCGTGCTTCCCTGTGTAAAACTTCCGGCAGCCATAACTTCATCAAATGGGTAACCTGGCATCGGTGCTGGTAAGACACGAACAAATGAATCAATAGGACTTGTTTCTTGAATTCCTTGTGTAAAGTTAACCAGATTATCTTTAGTTTCTAATTCCAAGGTCTGGATAATATCGGTCCTTTCTTCGTTATAAGCAGGCGATACATTTTTATAACCTAACTTTTCTAACATATAGGCTGTAAATACAGCTGTTTTAAGTGCACTTCTTACAGCGCTAGGAGCCATAAAAATACCTTTGAAGAAAGAATTATTTAAATTAAAGTTTGCTCCGAGGTCTTTTCCAATACCAGGTGCAGTAAGCCTTTCAGCTACCATATGAATTAATTTAGCGTTACCGGCGACATATCCACCTGTGGATGCGATCCCTCCACCAAGATTTTTCATCAAAGATCCAACAACAACATCCGCACCAATGTGTCCAGGCTCTACTTTTTCAACCAGTTCACCATAACAGTTATCAACCATGATGATGACTTCTGAATCTATTTCTTTAATTTTTTTGATGATTCTATCAAGTTTTGCGATAGTTAAAGATAAACGATGAGAGTATCCTCTTGATCTTTGAATTTCAATTAGCTTCACATTTCCTTGTTTTACACGTTCTATGATCTTGTCATCATCGAAATCATCATTTACTAAATCAATTTGCTCATATTTGACACCATTTGCCTTTAGAGATTGGGTAGATTCACCGATGATACCTATCATTTCTTGTAATGAGTCATAAGGAGATCCAGAAATTGAAATCATTGTATCTCCGTGTTTTAGCAAAGCGGATAAAGTTAAGTAAATAGCATTGGTTCCACTCATGATTTGTGGGCGGACCAATGCATCTTCACATCCTAATACAGTTGCGAAGATCTTTTCGATCTTGTCACGTCCTTCATCATAATTTCCATATCCATTAATGTCTGCAAAATCGGAGTAAGATACTTGATTTTCGATAAATGCAGATAAGATGCGATTTGAATTATGTAAACATATATCATCAATATTTTGGTAAATATCTTTTAATACAGAATCAGATTCTTCTGCCATAGCTAATAGTTCTTTATCAATTTGTTCTAAGATCATAATTGCCTCCTAAAATAATTACGCATCAATTATTATACATTATTTACAATTAATAGAAAGAAAACCTCAAGAATATTAGAAAGAACTCTTGATTTTTTTGCCTAACTGGCGTAATTTCAAAGAGGAAAATTCAAAATATGAAGATGTACTCAAGAGGTCTAAGAGGTCGCACTCGAAATGCGATAGGTCTGTAAGGGCGCGTGGGTTCGAATCCCACCATCTTCGCCAGTAACCCATTGCTCCTTTGTGTAAAGGAGTTTTTTTTACAAACTAAGATAGGGAAAATGACATAACTTTTTATGTCTGTAAACTTGACTTATATTATAAAACAATGTATTTTGTTAGCAATGACACAGACAGAATTAAATAATAAAAATGAAAAAAAGAAAAAGACTCGACATACGCTTAATGAGCTTTTAGTAGGGCTTTTTAACTATATATTGTATATTGAAGCAAATAACCTGAGGCAAAAAGGAGTGGAGTTATCAATTAATGAAGTTCATATCATTGAACGTATCGAAAAGGCGAGCTCTAATACGATGAGCCACATAGCTAGAACATTGATGGTTACTTCAGGGACATTGACAACAAATGTTTCGAGATTAGAAAAGAAAGGGTATGTTGAACGATATCGTGATGAAACAGATCGTCGCATCGTTCGGTTAAAGAATACCCCTAAAGCGTTAAATATTTTGAAAATACATGATGAGTTCCATGAGAATATGATTAATAAAGCTATTGGTGATTTAGGACTTGAGGAAAATGAAGTTTTAAACGCTACACTTGAAAATATATTGGAATATTTCAGTGATGAGTATTCAGATCAGAAAAAAGGAGCATAAAATCTGCCAGGATAGGCAGATTTTTTTAATTTTACGAAAAAAATATAAATTTTGACTATCAAACTATTTACTTTGACAATCAAAACGATTATAATACGCTCGTTAAAAGCTTTGAATATCAAAGTAAATAGGAGGAAAATTATGTTTGAAGATATCAAAAAAGTATTGATTGATGCAATCAATGTAGATGAAGAAGAAATTAAACCAGAAGCTAAGTTGAATGATGATCTAGGAATTGATTCATTGGCAGCTGTTGAATTGGCATTGGAATTAGAAAACGAATTTGATATTCGTATCGAAGATGAAGAGCTTGCAAAACTGGAAACAGTTCAAGATGTAATTGATATTATTGAAGCAAAAAAGAAGTAAATCATTGAACACAGTGAGCTAAGACGTCTTGGCTCATTTTCAATAAGAGGAGTGATGGGTATGGAAACAAAGCAAATCAAAGAAATTATCGAAATCTTTGAAGCAAGTAATCTTTCACATATGGAACTTGAAGAAGGCAATCTAAAGATTCGTTTAGAAAAACCAACAGGTCCTGCACAAAGTATTCCTGTTTCACAGATCGTGCATACACAAGAAGAGCCAAAACCAATAGAGGATGAAAACAAGATTGAGATTACTTCTCCACTGGTAGGTACTTTTTATCGAGCGAAATCTCCAAAAGAAAAGCCATATGTAAATATTGGGGATATCGTGCATAAAGGAGATGTAGTTTGCATGGTAGAGGCAATGAAAACAATGAATGAGATTCAGTCAGATCAAGAGGGTATTGTAAAAGAAATCTGTGTAGAAGATAGTTCTATGGTTGAGTATGGACAAGCTTTGATTATTTTAGGAGAGATTGAATGATTCGCCGTTTACTGATTGCTAATCGTGGTGAAATTGCGGTTCGAATTATCCGTGCCTGTAAAGAGTTAGGGATCGAAACAGTTGTTGTATATTCCACGGCTGATAAAGAATCGTTAGCTGTACAATTAGCGGATCAAGCAGTTTGCATTGGCCCAGCCCCAGCTAAAGATAGCTATCTAAATATGGGATTGATAGTACAAACGGCTTGTTCAACAGGTTGTGATGCGGTACATCCAGGGTATGGTTTTTTGAGTGAAAATGCTAGATTTGCTCGTTTAGTACAAGAATGTGATATGACGTTTGTTGGGCCAAATCCTAGATTGATAAAAATGATGGGAGATAAAACGCAAGCACGGAAGCTTATGAAAGAAGCAGGTGTTCCTGTTGTTGAAGGGTGTGAAAATGCCTTAAAGAGTGTTGAAGAAGCTAAAAAAATGGCTGACTCAATTGGATATCCAGTTATTATCAAAGCCCGCTTAGGTGGTGGTGGTCGAGGTATGCGCATTGTATATCACGAAGAAGAATTAGAAAATGCATATACCGAAGCTAGACAAGAAGCTAAAGTGTGCTTTGAAAATGATGAAGTCTATATGGAAAGATATGTTGAAAACCCGAAACATATCGAAGTTCAGATCTTAGGAGATCATTTTGGGCATGTAGTTCATCTATATGAAAGAGATTGCTCATTTCAACGAAAAAACCAAAAAATTATTGAAGAAGCTCCATGTGCATCATTAACAAGTGACAACCGAAATCAATTATTGTCACAAGCAGTAGAGGCTGCAAGATCTATTGGGTATGATTCAGCAGGTACTATGGAATTCTTAATGGATAAACATGGAAATTTTTATTTTATGGAAATGAATACAAGAATTCAAGTTGAACATCCTGTGACAGAAGCAGTTACGGGTATTGATTTGATAAAATGGCAAATCAAGATTGCAGCCGGACAACACCTTACTTTAAATCAGGAAGATATTCAGTGTCATGGTCATGCGATAGAATGCCGAGTCAACGCCGAAGATGTAGCTCACGATTTTGCTCCAAGCCCAGGGCCGATTACTTTTATGCATGTTCCAGGTGGAAATGGTGTTCGAGTAGATACTGCAGTTTATAATGGATCAATTATTTCACCGTATTATGATTCTATGATTTTAAAATTGATCGTTGTAGGTGGAAATCGTTTAGAATGTATCAAAAAAATGAGAGCAAGTTTGGAAGAAACAATTGTTTCAGGAGTAAAGACCAATATTGAATTTAACTACTTAACGCTATACCAGAAAGAATTTATTGAAGGAAGTCATGATATAGGGTATGCACCTGTTTTACTAAAGAGGTTAAAGGAAAATGGACAGTTTATTTAAAGAAAGAAAGAGTCGCCTAGATATTTTTCATCAATGGCGTAAAAAAGCTAAACCAAAATCGAAAGAAATACCTGATCATGTTTTTATGAGTTGTACTCATTGTCATACTTCTGTAGCTATGATGGATCTTGTATCAAACCATTATGTTTGCCCCAAATGTCATCATCCATTCAAAATTTCTGCAAGAGAAAGAATTCGTCAATTAATTGATGAAAATACGTTTAAAGAAACTAATGCCAAAATGATCAGTATCGACCCTGATGATTTTCCAGGATATAAAGAAAAGTTAGAGAGATTACAAAAACAAACAGGAATGAATGAGGCTATAATCACGGGAACAGGAAAAATAGGTGGTTTTTCTTGTGTGATTGGAGTTATGGATTCAAATTTTTTCATGGGTAGCATGTCAGCGGCTGTAGGAGAAAAAATTACCAGGGCAATTGAATTGGCAACAAAGAAAAAGTTACCTTTGATCTTGTGCTGTACAAGTGGAGGAGCAAGAATGCAAGAAGGAATCTTATCTTTGGTTCAAATGGCGAAAACTTCTGCGGCTATGAAAAAACATAGTGAAATGGGATTATTATCAATCATTGTTTTGACACATCCAACAACTGGAGGAGTCAGCGCCAGCTTTGCGATGTTAGGCGACATTATTTTAAGTGAGCCTTATGCTTTGGTTGGTTTTGCAGGTAAAAGAGTTATTGAAGATACGATTCATGAGAAATTACCAGATAATTTCCAGACTGCTGAATTTGTCTTGGAGAAAGGATTTATCGATCGAATCGTACCTCGCGAAAAAATGAAAGAAGAGCTGGAAAGACTTTTGTCATTCCATTGTAAAAGGAGCATATCATGAATCTTAAGGAAGCACAGCAAAAAATAAATGAAATAAAGATTCAACAGATGCAGGTCGACGAAAAAGATTTGGATATGTGGAATGACTATCAAAAACAAATTGAAACGATTCAAAAAGAGACCGTCTTAACTCCTTGGGATCATGTTGAACTTGTTAGAAGACCTGATCGACCTAAAGCTCAAGATTATATCGATTTGTTATTTGATGAATTTGTTGAATTACATGGAGATCGTAAAAGTTTGGATGATCCAGCCATGTTATGTGGTTTAGGATCGTTTCATGGAATGCCTGTAACAATTTTGGCACAATCTAAAGGAAAAACAGTTGAAGAAAATTTGAAGCAACATTTTGGAATGCCTCAGCCAGAAGGATATCGAAAGGCTCTTCGTCTGGCTAAGCAGGCAGAAAAATTTAATAGACCAATCATTACTTTTGTTGATACGCCAGGAGCTTATCCAGGTAAAGAAGCAGAAGAGAAAGGACAGGCACAGGCAATTGCAGATTGTCTATATACTTTTTCTTCATTAAAAACGCCTGTTGTATGCTTTGTTCTTTCGGAAGGAGGTAGCGGAGGAGCTCTTGCGCTAAGCGTAGCGGATAAGATTTTCATGTTAGAATATGCAGTTTATTCTATTCTTTCTCCAGAAGGTTTTGCCTCCATACTTTGGAAAGATGGTTCACGTGCTAAAGAAGCTTGTGATGTGATGAAGCTTACCAGCAAAGATCTATTAGAAAAAAAAGTAATTGATGGAATTGTTTCTGAACCATTTGGTGGAGCTGCTTCAAATCTTCAAAGCGTGGTAGAAAGAATGGATGTAATGTTGAGAGATGCTTTACAGGATCTAACACAAATGAAGATTTCTACATTAGTAGAAAGACGATATGAAAAATTTCGCCATTTAGGAGATGGATCATGGAAAATGTTAAGATAATTGGATGTGGCTATGCTTATGGTTCAAATTGTGTAACCAATGACATGTTAAAAAGTACGGTAGATACAAGCGATGAATGGATTCAGTCAAGAACGGGCATCCAGCAAAGAACAGTATCGGAAAATGAGAATACCAGTGATTTAGCAATCAAGGCGGCAAAAAAGGCTATTGAAGAAAATCATATCGATAAACATCAGATTTCATTGATTATCGTGGCGACCTGTACTCCGGATAATGTCACGCCATCTTGTGCATGTTTAGTACAGCAAGCTTTAGGATTGAATGATGATCCAGTTATGGCTTTTGATATCAATGCGGCATGTAGTGGATTTATTTATGCTTTACAGTGTGCTTCAAAAATACTAGATAAAGGGATTGCTTTGATCATTGGGGCTGAGACATTATCAAAAATTTTAGATTGGCAAGATCGAAACACCTGCGTTTTATTTGGTGATGGAGCTGGTGCTGTTTTGATCAAACGATGTAATGATGGATCTAACATGAAGTTTTATGCCAGATCAAAAGGCGACAATGAAAAAGCTCTGTTTTGTGCCGGACGGTCTTTGCAGCCAAGTTTAAAAAATATAATACAAGAAAAGCCTTATTTAAGGATGAATGGAAGAGAAGTTTTTCGTTTCGCAATCCAATCTATGCCGGATGCTATCGAACATGTTCTTGAAGGAGAGAGTCTAGATTCAATCGACTTAATGATTCCGCATCAGGCAAACATTCGTATTTTAGAACATGTGAGTAAAAAAATAAAATTCCCAATGGATAAGATGTTTATCAATTTGAATCAATTTGGTAATACCTCAGCTGCTAGTGTTCCATTAGCCCTAGGTCAGGCATGGGAACAAAAACGAATCAAAGAAAATATGAATCTTGTATTAGTAGGCTTTGGTGCGGGATTTACATGGGCAGCTTGTAGGATTCATATCAAAGGAGGAAAAGATAATGATTAATCATATGCTAAATATAAAATACCCAATATTTCAAGGGGCTATGGCTAATATCGCAACACCAGAATTTGCTGCTGCAGTATCTGAAAGTGGTGCTCTAGGTATTCTAGGCACAGGTGCCATGAACGCTCAACAAGTTCAGGATAGTATTCATAAAATTCGTTCTTTGACGAACAAACCTTTTGGGGTCAATGTTATGTTAATGAATCCAGAAACAGAAGCGATAATGAAAGTGATTGCGGATAATCATGTTCCTGTTGTGACTACAGGAGCTGGAAATCCTGGGAAGTATATGGATATGTTGAAGGCTTCAGGAACGAAAGTTTTTCCAGTTGTTGCCAGTGTGGCCCTTGCAATTCGTATGGAAAGAGCAGGGGCTGATGGAATCATTGCCGAAGGAACAGAAGCCGGCGGGCATGTCAATGAACAGACAACGATGGCTTTATTACCTCAAGTAGTAGATGCGGTTCAAATTCCGGTTATTGCTGCTGGAGGAATTGCAGATGGTAGAGGTTTTAATGCTGCTTTATCTTTAGGTGCCTGTGGTGTTCAGTTAGGAACTTGTTTATTGACTAGTGTAGAATGTCCTATTCATGAAAATTATAAAAATGCCGTTTTGAAGGCGAAGGACACTGATACGGTCGTAACAGGAAGAACTTTAAATACACCGGTGCGTATTTTAAAAAATTCAATGAGTCGTCAGTATTTAAAATTAGAAAGAGCGGGTGCAAAACCCGAAGAAATGGAGAAATTGACTCTTGGAGGATTAAGACGAGCGGTATTTGAAGGAGATATGAAAACTGGCTCAGTAATGATGGGACAGATTGCTGGTCTTTGTAAGGGAATCCGTCCTCTATCTGAAATTTTTGAAAATATGATGCATGATTCTAAGATACAACTAGAAGAGCTGAAAAAGAAAATAGAGGAATGTCAATGTTAAAGCCTATAAAAATAAAAGATAAGATTTTAGAAGTGCCTATTATTCAAGGCGGTATGGGAATAGGCGTATCATTATCTAACTTAGCTTCGGCAGTACGAAAAGAAGGCGGCATGGGTGTTATTTCAGCTGCTATGCCAGGATTTAATGAGCCAGATTTTGAAATTAATTCATTAGAAGCGAATATCCGTGCTTTAAAAAAAGAAATCAAAAAAGTTAATGAAGTAAAACGAGGGCTTTTAGGGGTTAATATCATGGTCGCATCCCGAAATTATGAGTCCTATGTAAAAGCCTCTGTTGAAGCTGGAGCGGATGCAATCATATCTGGAGCTGGATTGCCTTTAGATTTACCTAAATATGCAGATAGCAAGATTCTATTGGCCCCAATTGTATCAAGTGCTAAGGCATGCCGATTATTATGTCG
>CAMJQJ010000015.1 GCA_946408025.1 uncultured Faecalitalea sp. | reverse complement strand
AATCAATCGGTTCTTTTATTTTTTTAATAATCTTATCAACGAGATTTATAAATTCTTGAATCTTATAAGTCTGGCCTACAAAAATGACATAGCCATGATCAACATTAAAATCACATTCCGCAAACGCTACCTGTGAAATAATCTGCTCATCCATCCATATTTGATATTCTGGGTTCAAAGGGCCAAACAACGAGTCTAGTCGCATCTGCAAGGCAATATCCAGGCGCATTGCATCCATGATCGTATCCACTGGATCTAATTTATAGGCAACGCAAACATATGGCATCGTGATATCCATATATTCAATACTCTCTTTTAAAACAACTTTTTTAGGCTCTTCTGGCATGATACGAGTAATATCGCCCTGAATCTTGGAAGAGACATCTTTTTGATGTTCGATAATAAAATCCATGATTTTATTGATATCTTTTCCTGTGACTCCTACTAAAGTAAGTCTAGAAGGATCATAATTCATTTGATAGAACTTAGCCAGCGTTTCCGGTGTCATATTTGAAATATCGTCCTTGTTTCCAAGAATATCTATTTTCAAAGGATGCTCACGATA
Source organism: uncultured Faecalitalea sp. (assembly GCA_946408025.1). Classification (GTDB taxonomy): domain Bacteria; phylum Bacillota_I; class Bacilli_A; order Erysipelotrichales; family Erysipelotrichaceae; genus Faecalitalea. The sequence continues at coordinate 31,727 of CAMJQJ010000015.1, read as the reverse complement.
AAGTGCACGCCATGTATTCATCAAAAGTCTTTGTTCAGGGTTTTGTTCATACATATTGTATTCACTAAGAATGATTCCTTTTTCCTTTTCAACACTTTGTTGATCAATATCTAAATTTTCAACAAAATCTAACAACAAACCCAAAGGCTTTTCAATATCAGATGTTGTTTGAAAATAATAAGCAGTCTCAGTATATGAAGTAAAGGCATTTGTCTGCGCCTGCATTTTGGCAAAATCCTGGGTTACATCTTTCTGATTCAACCTAAACATCTGATGTTCCAAAAAATGAGCACATCCACTGGAATGTTTTATGATTTCATCCTGATTTTTTTGAACCACATCAAACCCGCCAGCTGGTACACCTAACATAAAAAGCGATTTAACATAATCCGGCTTTTGAATCAGGATCACATGCAAAGAGTTATCTAAAGTTTTATTCAATATATTCATATTGTAATTCATACTATTCTACTTCCTTTACTATAACTGAAGAAATTTTCTTTAGTTTTTTTGCAGCTGTTGATACATCTTCAAGACTAACTTTTTGTATATTCTTGATTTTCTTTTCCCTATCTGTATCCCTAGATAATAAAACATCCATAAATCTTTGGTCGATTTGTGAAAATGGATAATCTTGGGCAACGATCAATGAATCGATACAATCCTTTTTAGCTGTATTCAATAATTCCGGATCAAAATCAAGATCTATGATCCTTTGAATCTGCTGATTAATCAATTCAATAGCCTTTTCAATATTCTCTTTATTTGTGCCCAAGGTGATGATCAATGCCCCATCAAACTGAATCAAATAAGAAGAAATGGAATAGCATAAGCTGTGTTTTTCACGAACCTCTTCAAACAAAAGACTTGTTGGACTTTGTCCCAACAAAGAATTCATAACATACATTTTATAATAATCTTCAGAGAGAATATCTGTACTCGTTGCATATACCAAGGCAATACTGGACTGTGATATATTCTTTTCAATAACTTCTTCCTGATAATCTAATATTGGCAATAAATCGCGTGTCGAATATAATTTGGATCCTGAATCAATTCTTTCTAGATATGTTTTCATTTCCTCATCCAAGCATCCACAAACAAGTACATGTTTATCGGCTTTTAAATACGCACTGTAAACTTCCTGGATATCTTGAAGCGTTAATCGATCTAAATCATCTAGATTTCCTTGGATTGGTATAGTGATTTCATGATCTGTATTTAACGTTGTTAAACAAGCGTAAATAGCTAATCCATCTGGATCATCTAAAATACGCGTTAATTTATTTCTATACAGATATTTTGCTTCTTCAAAACTCGCTTCATCCAATACAGAATGAAACAATACTTGATCTGTTATTTCTTTAACTTTATGGATATAGTCTTCCTCTTCAATCCAATCTGAACGAATATATTGAATACGTGTTGTTAAGATTAGATCAGCTCCATAGGAACTTAATCCACAAGACAATTTCATCCCATAGGCTTCATTTAAATTTGAAATCAAAGCTTGTTTTGTCTTAAATAATTCTGTTTTTGTTTTCAACATATAAACCAGAATATTATATGACGTTATTGAAGAGCGTTCTAAAGGTAGTTGTGTTCTTACTACAACGCTCACATCACTAAATTTATTCGAAGAAATATAATTCATAAACTACCTCCGGCGAATATATCTATATTAAAAAATACGACCTGAATAATCAAGCCGTACACAAAAAAAAGAGAAGATTTTCTCTTCTCTTTATTAACCTATGTGAACGTATCCAATCAATGCGTTACCGCAGTTGACTGATGCTAATACGGTCTGGTTACCAAGCCATCCACCATGGATTGCCTGTCCATTACCAACATAGATTGCAACATGTCCACTGTAGACAATAATGTCACCTGGAACAGGATTGCTAGTTAATGTACCTAAAGATAAATAGTCTTCAGGCCATCCGTGGAAATTGATACCAACTGCAGCTAAAGAGTTAGTAACTAACATTGTACAGTCTTGCGTTCTTCCTAATTGAGCGTATGCTGCACTTACAATAGCATCATTGCTTACATTAGGTGTTGATGGGACATTGCTTGAACCTGTGTTGCTAGAACCTGCATTAGAGCTTGATTCAGAACCAGTTGATGGTGTAGATGGAGCTGTTGATCCACTGTTAGAAGGTGTTGATGAACTTGTATCTTCTTGAACAGACTGTGTATTGTCAGCTTGTTCAACGATTTCTTCAGCAACCCCGTCTTCGCCGATCGTATAACCGTCTTTTTCTGTATTTGTGATCAATTCACCATTTGCATCAAAAGCGTATTTCTTTCCATCGATATCTTTGAATGTGTCTTTTACAAGATTACCATTTTCTTCATAATAGTATTTCTTGCCATCTTTTTCGATCCATCCAGTTTTGAATGTTCCATCTTCCTGTAAGTAATAAGTCTGACCTTCGATATCAACCTGACCTGTGCACATCTTTCCATCTGCACCCATGTAGTATTTGTTACCGTCAACTTCTAGCCAACCAGTAACTAGGTTTCCATCTTCGTCAAAATAGTACTTAGCTCCTTGATCTTCGACCCAATTTCCTGTGATTTTGAATCCCTTCTCGTCAAAGTAAGATTTTCCATCTTCTGACCAGCCATGTTGAAGAGTACCTTCACTCTGGAAGTTGTAAGTAGTACCCTGAATGTTTGTTTTACCTGTTGCAGCCGTTCCATCTTCTTCGAAATAGTAAGTTTCGTTAGAAATTTCTTGCCATCCGAATTGCATCTCACCAGCATTATTGAAGTAGTATAACTCATCTTCAATTTCTGTTAAACCAGTTGCAGTCTGATGATTGGATTCCAGAATATAATATCTGTCGGCTCCTTCACCATGCCATCCTGGTTTAGTTTCGTATGCGTAAACTGTAGAAAGAACTGGTCCGCAAGCACAGAAACATAAGGCTACAGCCAATAATTTACTGTGTTTTTCGATAAAATTCACTTCTATCACCTCTCATACAACACCAACAATTTAACATGATTAACCATTTCAAACAAATTTTGAAAAAAATATTTACCAAAATTTAAGTGTTACATTTATTTAAAATTTTATAAATCCACTTTATATAAAGCATTTTCAATCAAATTATGTAAAATTATGTGAATTTGACTAAAATTATCAAATTAATTTTATCATATACATTTGTTCACGGATCGAGAACACCATTATTCAAATTGACGAATATACTCAAAAACATGCCCTACGATTCGATATACCAGATACATGACAATTACGCATTCAAAACCAAAGGTAATCATCGATAATATATGTAAAATACGCACTAATTCATCAATAGATGAAACTTGAAACCCATAGAACAAGCTTCCCTCTACTACGGAAAACATTAATAAATAAAGAACGATCAAAAAGATCCAACCCTTTTTCTGTCTAGATTTCATGAACAAAATAATTGTAAAGAAGACTGCCAAAACATCAATGATTCCCACATTATTGACCACGGCATTCAATATTGATATAAGCGATACACTATTGCTTGAAATCATGTCTAATACTATTTCTATTAGCAAAGTATTAGAATACTGACTTAAATTTTCATAAAACGAAAACAAGGTTTCATAATTACTAACACGAACTAAATCAAACATGAATACTCCCTGCCAGATATTCTGCCACGTCCAATACGCTAAAACTATAATGGCAACAAAACATGATCTCTTAGAAAAGGTATCAAATAATCGATCAATCCACTGATAAATCTTCAAGCCAATGATCTCCTTTTAATTGTTCACTCGTAGCAAGTCCAGGATAATTTTGTTGACGTAAAACTTCATAAACAATGATTGCTGCACAATTGGATAAATTAAGACTTCGTGCACTTGGTACCATTGGAAGACGCATACAAGTTTGTAAGTGGTCTTTTAAGATTTTTTTATCGACTCCTGTGCTCTCTTTTCCTAAGACTAAATACACATCTTTTGAAATATCACTAAAATCAAATTCACTTGGTGCCTTATGACCATAGCGAGTCATAAAATAATATTTATCACTTGGATTTTCTTTTACAAACTCTTCCCAGTTTTTATGAATATGAATATCCGCATCTTTTATATAATCCATTCCACTTCTTCGTAAGTGCTTTTCATCCAATGAAAAACCAAGTGGTTCAATCAAATGTAGACGAGATCCTGTCGCCATACATGTACGAATGATATTTCCCGTATTCTGTGGTATTTCCGGTTCATATAATACAACGTGTAACATTATTTATTTCTCCAATCTTTTAAAAATTTCTCTAAAGCGCGCGATCTATGTGATACTTTGTTTTTCATCTCACTCGAAACATTAGCTAAGGTCGTTCCGTATTCAGGATAATAGAAGATCGGATCATATCCAAATCCATTGGTTCCAAGAATCTTATCATTAATTTCTCCTTCAACTTCACCACGATATGTATGACCTTCACCGTTTTCATCAATATAGGCAATTACACAGACGAAACGAGCACTTTTAGTCTTTCCTTCAACATTTTTAATGATTTGAGCATTCTTGACATCATAGCTTGTATCTTCGCCCATCCAGCGTGCTGAATACACACCTGGCGCCTTATCCATGGCATCCACTTCAAGTCCAGAATCATCACTGATAACAGGTTGATGTAAAACATCATACAAACTGCGGGCTTTGATCAAGGCGTTTTCTTCGAATGTCTTACCATTCTCAATAATTTCAACCTCCTGATCAAGATCTTTTAAACAACATACTTGAACATCTTTGCCAAGCATCTTCTGAAATTCTTCAACTTTATGCGCATTTGAAGTTGCGATCCATATTTTTTTCATTTTTATCACCGGTATTTATTATAAAAAGAAAAAAAGTCCAATTCAATGGACTTTTTTAATTCTAGTACATTCCCTGAGGCATTGGAGTTTCTTTTTCAGGTTCTGGAATTGATGCAACTCCTGCTTCTGTTGTAATAAACAAAGCAGAAATGCTTGCAGCATTCATCAATGCATTACGAGTTACTTTTGTTGGATCGATGATACCTTCTTTTAACATATCGACCCATTCACCATGTTTTGCATCAAATCCGATATTTTCATCTGCGCCCTTCTGGATCTCTACAATTTCTTCACTGTTATATCCTGCATTATCCGCAATTTGAGAAATTGGTGTCAACAATGCATCAAATACAACTTTGATACCTTTTTGTACATCAACAACATCTGATTTGATCTCATCTTTCAATGCCACATAAGCATTTACTAAACAAGCTCCACCACCGATAACGATACCTTCGCTTACAGCAGCACGAGTAGAGTTCAATGCATCTTCGATACGAAGTTTCTTTTCTTTCAATTCACTTTCCGTAGCTGCACCAACTTTAATAATCGCAACACCATTTGATAACTTACCTAAACGTTCAGCCATACGTTTCTTATCATACTCACTTGTTGTGTTTTCCATTTGTGCTTCGATTTCTGCGATACGAGCCTGTACATCTTCGGCTGAGCCAGCTCCACCAATCATTGTTGTGTTGTCTTTTGTAACAACGATCTTCTTAACCGTACCTAAATCACTCAACTGCATATCTTTAAGTTCCATCTGAAGGTCTTTAGAATAGAATGTTGCACCAGTTAAGATAGCGATATCCTGTAACATTTCTTTCTGATTATCTCCAAATCCAGGAGCTTTTGTGGCAACAACATTAAATGTTCCACGTAATTTATTCAATGCTAAAGTAGAAACAACTTCATTTTCAAGATCATCAGCAATGATCAACAATGCGCGATTTGCTTGAACAAGCTGTTCTAATAATGGAAGAATTTCCTGGATATTTGAGATTTTCTGATCCGTAACCAATACATATGCATTTTCCATAACTGCTTCCATCTTTTCTCGGTCGCTTACCATATATGGAGAAATGTATCCTTTGTCATATTGCATACCTTCACTGATTTCAAGTTCTGTTTCAAAACCATTGGATTCATCTGTTGAGATAACACCATCACGCCCTACTTTTTCCATTGCACGAGCGATTATTTCACCAATTTCTTCAGATCCAGCAGAAATTGTAGCTACATTGGAAATATCTTGATTGCTTTCAACTTTCTTGGAATTTTTCAGGATATAATCACTAATAGCCTTTGCAGCTTTTTCAATACCTTCACGCATCAAGACTGGATTAGCTCCGCGATCTACTGCACGCAATCCGTTTTCTATCATGCTTTGAGCTAAAATTGTTGCAGTCGTTGTACCATCACCTGCTGTATCATTGGTCTTATTAGCTACTTCATATACCAACTTAGCACCCATATTCTCGAATTTATCTTCCAATTCGATTTCTTTAGCAATACTTACACCATCATTTGTGATAAGTGGTGAACCATATTCCTTTTCTAGGACCACATTACGTCCTTTAGGACCTAAAGTAACACGTACGGCATCTGCCAATGTGTTTACTCCTTTTAACATTGCTTCACGAGCATCTTTTGAAAAACGTACTTCTTTAGCCATAAAAATGTACCTCCTTATTTGCTTACCGCAATAATATCTTCATCTTTGATCACGATATATTCTTCGTCATCTACTTTGATCGTTGTTCCTGAATATTCTTTATACAACACTTTATCATTTAAAGCATATTCACAATCTTTAACACCTGAACCGATTGCAGCAACAACAGCCAATTTAGATTTTTCTTTACCGCTAGTTAAAATAATTCCACTAGCTGTAGTCTTTTCTTCCTTTTCTCTCTTTAACAAAACATAATCATGTAATGGTTGTAACATCATTATTCCTCCTTTAGCACTCTTTTAAATCAACTGCTAAGAATATTATACACGCTTTTAGCAGTTATGCAATAGGTTTGCTAAAAATTTATACACCTTTTTATACCTTCTGTTCTTCAAAATTCTACATCAAATGAAACCAGTTCATTTCCTGATTGATCAATTATCCTTCATACTATAGTTCAATCACATTTTATCCAAGTATTTCGATTTTCAAATAATCTTTACATTAAAAAACTTACATTCTACTGCTGATAGAATATTCCCATATCGAAAATAGAATCATGTAGCTTGATTATTAGTTCATATTAATTACTTGCCATGAAATATCTTCCTCTTTTTCCGAAATTTTTGGCATCACACCTTTGAACTCTGTTCTCCTTCATTACAAAATATAACATGGTTTATTATAGAAAAAAGAGCGATTTCTCGCTCTTACTTGATCAAGCCTTCTGGGAATTCAATCTTAAATAGATTTAAGAACTCTTCAATTTGATTTTTGACATCACTGGCTTCTTCATAACGAATATTTTGTTTAGCATATGTATTAACTGCAATTTGTGCACTTGGAACCCCAAGTTTATCAACTCCAACTGTCTCAATGATTTCTTTCATATCATTTTCACTAAGTTCTGTCTCTTGCAACTTATCCAATACATATTCTACATCGGCATCCGATCTAACGAATAAAGAAGCTTGTGGATATCCGTCTTCATCACTAGCTGTTTTTTCTTTCCAAAGAGTTTGAAGATCTTGAAGAATAGTTAATTCTTTTCCTTGCTCTTTGGCTTTGGCAATCGTTGCGGCAGCAACAGGTTGAGCCAACAAAGCAACCTCAGTTTGTCCAGTTAATAAAGCCTGTTGAGCTTCTTGAACACTGGCATAATATGTAACATTCATATTCGATGTATCCATTACATACTGGAAAACTAGCTGAGGAACAGCCTTTTCACCAAAAGCAGCAATAGATGCTGTTGAAAGATCGGAACCTTCAGGTCCAACCAGATATAGGTTTCCCCAAGTTAAAACTGCTTCTAAATTAAAAGCTTCTGCTTGGGAATACAATTTAGCACCTAAATTTGTTGGAGCTACTATAATGTCATATTCACTATCTTTTTTAGACAATTCTGCAGTTAGCACATCTGTACCTTCCACCGTTTCGATCTCAACATTCTCATCTTCATATAAAGATAATAATGATAGAGCAGGAGCTCCTGTAGGCGCTAAGATTTTAATTGGTTCTTGTGGTTCATTATTAGAAGAACACGCAACCAAAGATACTGATAAAACTAAAGATAAAACTAAAGATACTATTTTTCTAATAGACATTTCTCTTCTACCTCTTTAACAAATTTTTCTAAAGCTTCATTTAATGCGATTGTCTTGCTTTCTTTTTTACCACTCTGACGAATCGTAACTGTTTCGTTTTCTACTTCACCATCTCCAACTACGATCTGATATGGTACCTTAGACATCTGTGCTTCGCGTACACGATACCCTAGTTTTTCATTTCTATCATCTAATTCCACACGCATACCAGCATCCTGCAATGCTTTTACAACTTTTTGTGCATACTCTAGATGTTTTTCCTGATGAACTGGAATAACAACAAATTGTCTAGGAGCCAACCATAGTGGGAAATGGCCTGCAAAGTGTTCTATCAAAATACCAATGAAACGTTCAATAGAACCGTAAATTACACGGTGTAACATAACTGGTGTCTTCTTAGAACCGTCTTTATCTACATATGTGCAGCCAAAACGTTCTGGCAAGTTCATATCCAACTGAATTGTTCCACACTGCCATACACGACCTAGGCTATCTTTAATATGAATATCCAATTTAGGTCCATAGAATGCCCCATCTCCTGGATTTACCTTATATTCTTTTCCAGCATGGATACATGCATTTGCTAATGCCTCTTCGCTCTTTTGCCAAATTTCTTCAGAACCAATATATCCACTTTCTGGACGTGTAGAAAGCTCAATGTCGTAAGGAAGACCAAATACAGAATAAATTCGATCTATTAATCCCAATACATTCTTAACTTCACTCTCAATCTGATCTGGAGTAACAAACAAATGTGCATCATCTTGGGTAAATGTACGAACTCTAAATAAACCATTTAAAGCTCCACTTGCTTCATGTCGATGTACCTGTCCTAATTCTCCGATACGATATGGAAGTTCTTTATATGAATGTAAAGTACTGTTATATACCAATAAAGCACCTGGACAGTTCATTGGTTTGATGGCAAATTCACGGTCATCTACCATTGTTGTATACATGTTTTCCTTATAATGTTCCCAATGCCCACTTGTTTCCCATAATTCTTTAGACATCATGATAGGCGTTTTAATGAATTGATAACCAGCCTTAGTATGTTCTTCATACCAGAATTGCTCCAAAATATTACGTAAGATCATACCATTTGGAAGAAAGATAGGCATACCTGGAGCATATTCGCTAACTGTAAACAATCCCATTTCTTTTCCAATTTTTTTATGATCTCGTTTTTTTGCTTCTTCTAATAAAGCCAAATGTTCTTCTAACTCTTCTGCAGTTGGAAAACATACACCATAAATACGCTGTAGCACTTTATTATTAGCATCCCCTTTCCAATAGGCACCGGAATGCTTCAATAATTTAAAGTTTTTACATTGTTTAACTGTTTCCACGTGAGGTCCACGACATAAATCAATAAATTCACCTTGTTGATAACATGAAATTGTTCCATCTTCAAGATCCTGAATCAAATCAATCTTATATGGATCTTCTTTGAACATTTCTAAAGCTTCTGCTTTAGTAATCTCTTTACGTACGATACGTTTACCATCTTTAGCTATCTTTTTCATCTCTTTTTCAATCTTAGGTAGATCTTCATCTTTAATAACATCGTCTCCTAGATCAATGTCATAATAGAATCCTTCGCTGACAACAGGACCAACCCAAAATTTTGCCTGTGGATACAATCTTTTAACAGCCTGTGCCATCATGTGTGCACATGAATGATTCAATACATTTAATTCAGCATTTTCTTTGATATCGATCATCTTATTTTTCCTCCTATTTACATATAAAAAGCGACAGCCATCTCAAAGGACGTCTGTCGCACGCGGTACCACCTTTGTTCATACAATAAATAAATGTATGCACCTCATTTTCTTTTAACGCAAGAGTACGGCACACTTTTTCAAGGGCAATTCAAAGGGAGTAAACACATGATTTGTCAAAAAGTTTTCACCAACCACTTTTCTCTCTACATCCAAATTCATGTATCCATATCCTTATCACTATCGTTGTTTTGATTATAGAACGAGTAGAAATAAATGTCAAAACTTTTGAATACTTGAAAATTTAAATATTTAAGATTTTATACTTTTATGTGCATTGTTAAACTCTTCTTTTACCTGTTTAAGTTTGTCAGGATTTTCCAATAATTCCAAAGCAACTAAAGCAAGTGCCTGACTAGCCTTGATTAAGCCATTTTTTCCATCTTCTGAAATCGTAGCCGCAGCCATTTCCTTTGAGTGACCTAAAACATCATCGGATGCAATTTTGATGTTTCCTTGAATCGTAGGACATTTGTAACTTGCAGCTCCAACATCTGTGCTCCCCTTGGCTTCTTCATCGACTGGATTTACATCTTGAATTCCAAGTTCATAATATTTATTTGTTAACATATCCGCTAAAGTATAGTTGACAAGAGTATCTTCATAAGGACATTCATAAACAGAAGTCTTTACAGTTGTATTCGTTGCCTGGCAGGCACCTTTGGCACAATTAATCGCTTTTTCAGTAATTTCTTTGGCATACTTCATTGTCGAAGCTCTAAAATAATATTCTAAACTAGCATATGCAGGAATTACATTTGCAGCACTTCCTCCATCTTTAATAATTCCATGAATATATGTTCCTGGCTCCACAAATTGTCTAAGCATATTTATAGAAGTAAAAGTCATTACAGCTGCATCCAAAGCTGAAGCTCCATTCTCAGGATCACAAGCATGGGCATTTTTACCAAAGAACTCAAATTTTATCGGATTTAGAGCTTGAGACTTTGATCCAACACCATTTTTTGTGCCAGGATGTACCATCAAAGCAACATCAATTGTATCAAAAACTCCAGCATTAGCCATTGAAACTTTTCCGCCAAAATTTTCCTCAGCTGGTGTTCCAAGCACAATAACTTTACCACCATATTGATCCACAATTTGTTTTAATGCTTCCCCAGCTGCAATTCCGATCCCGGCAATCAAATTATGCCCACATCCATGTCCCACTTCTGGAAGTGCATCATATTCACACATAAAGGCAATTGTGGGTCCTTCTTTATTTGAATCGTATGTGCCAATAAATCCAGTTGGAACAACATATCCTTTCTGTGTTTCAAAACCTGCATCAATCAAATAATCTGTTAACAATTCCATTGTTTCAAACTCTTGATTACCTATTTCAGGATTTTCATACATTGTTTTGACCAAAGTCATATAATCATCTGTTTTAGAAACAATGAAATCTAGGATAGTTTGTTTATTATCCATGAGCTATTCCTCCACTTCAATAGCTTGTGCAGATAACTCTTTAGCTTCTGTAACCCAGTTTTCAAGGTCTCCATGTTCTCTAGCTTCTGCAATAACTTCGTTACATAGATCAATCAAAGATTGATATTCATCGCCTAGAGGGAATCCAATAACATTTGTTGAATACATTGCATCTGGATCTAAATCAAAGCCATCCTTTGGAAGAATTGTCATATCTGTAAATGTATCTAACATTGGTTCTCCAGAATTGGATGAAATAATTACTGCATCAATATCTCCTGCATCTAAAGCAAGTGCCGCTGCATCTATTGTTCCATATTGTTTAATATTTGATTCATCTGTTAACTTTAAAGCCATTTCATATTGGATGGATCCAGCTTGTGCAGCAATTGTAAGATTAGCGTCTTTAAATTCATCTAAAGTTTTATACTTCTCTGCTATTTCTTTTGTTGTTAAAATACCTTGATAATCTTCACTATCATCTCTTTGATACCCGTCAGAAAATTGCATAACCTTTTTTCTTTCTTCTGTTTGAGCAAATCCAGAAATTGCCATATCTACAGCCCCAGATTGAACATTAGCTAAAACTCCATTAAAATCTGTTGCCTTGATTTCTAATTCGACACCAATCTCATCTGCAATAGCCTGTGCTAAAGAAATATCACTACCTACAATTTGTTTTTCGCCATTCTCATCTAAAATATAAAATTCACTAGGTGGGAAATCTGGAGAAGTTCCCAACACAATTTTGCCAGCTTCTTTGATTTGTTCTAGTTTATCGGCTGAATCAGATGTTGAAGATGAACATCCTACTACTCCCATCATCATTGTGGTTGCTAATACTACACTAACTAATTTTTTCATTTTCATAATTGTTTCCTCTTTCTTTCTACATAACTTTATCTAAAAATTCTTTTGTTCTTTGATTCTTTGGATGATTGAATATTTCATCTGGTGTTCCTTCTTCCATAATGATTCCTTCATCCATAAACATGACACGGTCCGCAACTTCTTTAGCAAAGCCCATTTCATGTGTTACGATCACAATAGTCATCTTGCTTTGGGCAAGACTTTTAATAACGTTTAATACTTCCTTAACCATCTCAGGATCTAGAGCACTTGTCGGTTCATCAAATAACATAACTTCTGGATTCATCGCTAATGACCTTGCAATAGCAACACGTTGTTTTTGTCCTCCTGATAAGTTATTTGGATAAGCATCCTTCTTTTCTTCCAATCCCACTTTTTTCAACAATTCAATTGCTTGTTTTTTAGCATCCTGCTCTGACATTCCTTTGATCTTAATTGGAGCCAAAGTCAAATTATCCAAAACAGACATGTGCGGAAATAAATTAAAGTGTTGAAACACCATTCCAATATGTTCTCTTACTTTGTCAATATCTACTTCTTTCTTATCTTTTGAAGTGATTTCAGTTTCTTTAAAAAACACTTTACCTTTCGTTGGTTCTTCCAAAAGATTGAGGCATCGGATAAATGTGGATTTACCAGAACCTGATGGTCCGATAATAGCCACAACTTCTCCTTTATTAATTTCAGTATTGACACCTTTCAATACTTCTAAATCACCAAACGATTTATATAAGTCGACTGTTTTAAGCATACACTTTCAACTTCCTTTCAATCATAGACATAATCGTCGTTAGAATACTAGTTAAAGCAAAATAGATAATCGCAATAATAATCAAAGGCTCAAACACAGAGTATGTTGAGGCTTTTACGATATTGGATGTATACATGATATCGAATACACCAACAGTACTAACGATACTTGACTCTTTGATCATCATGATGAATTCATTGCATAAACCTGGTAAAACAACACGAATGGCCTGTGGAATGATGATATATCGCATTGTTTCTAAATTGGAAAACCCAAGTGATCGTCCTGCTTCCATCTGACCTTTATCAATAGAATCCAAACCACCTCTTAACAGCTCACAAATATATGCTCCTGAGTTAATAGCCAATGCAACTACTGCTGTTAAGAACTCTCGACTTCCATAAATACTTCCTAACATTGGAATTGAAGGAATTGATATTCCAATCATTGGAAATCCATACAACCAAATATATAACTGAAGTAACATTGGCGTTCCACGAATCACCTGTGTATAAGCCTTTGATATCGCATTAAACACTTTTATATGTGATCGTTTCATTAAAATAGCTAACAAACCTAAAATGCAACCCAAGACAACAGTCATCAACGCTAAGACAACAGTTACGATTGTTCCATCAATGAAAGTAGGAATCCATTTAATCATTTTAGTAAAATCAATCGTTACTGCCATTAAAGTATTTCCATACATCTCTTTTCCCTCCTATAAAAAAACGTCTCCTGAAATCAATCAAGAGACGATAATTATCGCGGTACCACTCTATTTGTCATAGCCTAGCTATGACCACCTCTAGTCTGTAAAGTAGACAACTTGATATCCTACTATTTTTCAGATATCCCTCTCCAAAGTGCGGTTCACCATAATTTGTATGCTGATCTTTCACCATCACCAGCTCGCTTCTTTTACGCCTTATGACTACTCTCTTCTTCATTGAGTTTTTGAATATAGTAGTAGAATATACGAAAAGAAAAATAATGTCAAGAAAAAATGTAAATATTTTTCACGATTGTGAAAAGATGTAAAAAACTATAATTCAATTTCCAATTGGACCGGACAATGGTCACTGCCATAAATATCAGTTAAAATCTTAGAATCTTTAACCTTAGGCATCAATTCTTTGGAAACAAGCCAATAATCAATTCTCCAACCTGCATTCTTTTCACGAGCTTTAAAACGATAGCTCCACCAAGAATATTCAACTTTATCTGGATACAATGTACGATACGAATCTTTCAATATTGTCAAAAGATTCTTTTTAAAGCTATCACGTTCTTCATCAGTAAATCCTGCATTTCGACGATTAGTCTTAGGATTTTTGATATCAATTTCTTCGTTAGCAACATTAAGATCTCCTGTTAACAAAACAGGTTTATCTAAACTTTGGATATAATCAGAAAAAGCTTTATCCCACTCCATACGATACTCTAAGCGCTTTAAGCCATCACCAGAATTTGGTGTATACACTGTTACAACATAATATGAGTCAAATTCAAGTGTGATCACACGACCTTCAGTATCATGTTCAGGGATATCAATTCCATAATGGACCGATCTAGGTTCAATCTTAGAAAAGATCATGGTTCCACTATACCCTTTTCTTTGTGCACTATTGATATATTGATATGGATATAGATCACAATCCACTTCAATTTGATCTGGTTGAGCTTTTGTCTCTTGAACACAAAAAATATCAGCATCTAATATATTCAAGATATCTATAAACCCTTTATTTAATACAGCACGAATCCCATTTACATTCCAAGATATTAATTTCATTTTAAACACCTACACTGATTGTTTCTGGAAGCGTACTACCTCCATCAATGACGACTTGCGTCCCCGTAATATAACGACTCTCATCACTGGCCAAGAATGCAGCAAGATCCCCAATTTCCAGTGGTGTCGCCAAACGTTTCAATGGTGTAGCACCAGCAATGCCTGCTTTAACAGATTCTGGATTGGATGCATCTGATTGCACAGCAATGCTTTGCGCCATCGGTGTATCGACATAGCCTGGGCAAATTGCATTAACACGAATACCATCTTCGGCAAATTCACGTGCCAAGGCACGAGTTAAACCAATTAAAGCCGCTTTACTTGTCGCGTAGGCAGCTTCACCAGGATCAGCAACCATATACCCGGTTACACTGGACATGATAACGATAGAACCATGTTTTTGTTTGACCATACCCGGTAATACAGCCTGAGAAATATTCCAACAACCATTGATGTTTACATTAAAATGAAAATCACGATCATTATCATCTGTTTCCAAGAAACTTCCTAACTTGCAGACACCGGCATTCGATACAAGAATATCGATTTGACCAAATGTTTCCATTCCTTTTTCGACTGCATTCTCACAGTCCGCTTTGTTCGTTACATCACAATTTACATAAATGGCCTTGATATTATATTTTTCAGCCAATGCATCGGCAATTTGTTTTGTGGATGCGCTTCGTGCACATAGAATAAGATTAGCCCCTTCTTTGGCAAAGACTTCGGCAATACCTTCTCCAATTCCTTTAGATGCTCCTGTAATGAGAGCGACTTTATTTTTTAGTTTCATATAAAAAGATCCTCCTAGTACTCATTATAAAAAGGGCTGTTATAAAAGTAAAATAAAAAGATCATCCGAAGATGATCTAATCATTGTAACCATTTGGATTCATAGTCTGCCACTTCCAGCTTGAAGCACACATATCGTCCAAATTATATTGTGCCTGCCATCCAAGTTCTTCTTTAGCAAGGTCGCATTTAGAATAACATGTCGCAATATCGCCTTCACGACGCGGTTTTATTTGATATGGGATTTCATGTCCACAGGCTTTTTCAAAGGCATGAATGACATCTAAAACGCTGTAACCATTTCCAGTACCTAGATTATAAACCTTTACACCGGCTTTTTCTTTGATCTTATTTAAAGCTTTTACATGTCCTTTTGCCAAGTCAACAACATGAATATAATCACGAACACCGGTTCCATCAGGTGTATCATAATCATCTCCAAAGACACCAACACATTCAAGTTTTCCAATCGCAACTTGAGCTACATATGGTAATAAGTTATTTGGAATACCTTTAGGATCCTCACCAATCAAGCCACTTTCATGTGCTCCAATCGGATTAAAATAACGTAATAACATTACATTCCATTCTGGATCAGCTGTATGAATATCTGTTAAGATCTGTTCCAACATCCATTTTGTCCAACCATAAGGATTCGTACATACCCCTTTTGGACATTCTTCTGTAATTGGGATCATAGCTGGATTTCCGTACACTGTTGCACTGGATGAAAAGATGATATTTTTGACGTTGTGCTTGCGCATTACATCTGCCAAAATCAAAGTTCCCTGAATATTATTTGTGTAATATTCAATTGGTTTTCTTACGGATTCTCCTACAGCTTTTAAACCTGCAAAGTGAATGACCGCATCTACATTTTCTTTGTCGAAGATTTGATCCAAAGCTTCTCGATCTAATATGTCATTCTGATAGAACGTAATCTTTTTCTGTGTAATCTGTTCAATTCGATCCACAGCTTTTTGATTCGAATTATATAAATTATCTACAATAACAACTTCATATCCTTCATTCAATAATTCAACACACGTATGGCTGCCAATATATCCAGCGCCACCTGTAACTAATATCTTCATAAAGAACCTCTCTTTCAAACAGCTTGATTATACACCATATAAATATTTTTTTCCTCTTCTTTTGAAAGAAGAACTGCTTTATTTTCGCCATCAACATCAAACCATAAGCAATGGTTCTTATCATCATATCCATCAAACCAGATTGTTTTCTTATACTTGTTTTCAATACGTTTCATTTTGTTTAAAACAATATTAAAGTTTAAATCATGTTCTAATAAATAAAATGCCAGATAAAATTGAGGCACATTTCTTACGACGACAACTTTTTCTTCTGCATCAAACCCTGATACATTTTTTTGTTCCGTCAACAACAAACTATATCGTTTTTTTGGGTTTCTCACCATTAAAGGATAGGTTAAATAAAACAGTTTATGACACTTTGAGCAAAGATGAGAAAAATACGTTCGATCCAGCAAACGTTCAATCGCAAGAGGCGACATGGTAGTTATGATCAAAGTGTCTCGTTTTATATAGAAGGAGTGCCCACAAAAAGGACACTCTGTTTCAATCATTCTTTCTTTCATTATAAAGGTCTACAAGCATCTTTTAACCAATCTGCTTCTTCACTTGTCAAGAAAGGAGAAATTTTTTCATATACAGAAGCATGATAATCGTTCAACCATGTAATTTCATCTTCAGACAATAAACTCTTATCAATACCTTTGCAGTCAAATGGAACAAATGTCAATGTTTCAAAATGCATGAACTGACCATAAAAGTTCTTATTTCCTTTGACAACGACCATTTCATTTTCATGACGAATACCAAATTTGCCTTCTACATAAACTCCTGGTTCATTGGATGTGATCATTCCTTCATCCAACACACAGGAATCGTTGCGTTCTGGTACGACCTTCCATCTAAATCCGTTAGGCGCTTCATGTACATTTGATAAATGACCAACGCCGTGACCTGTTCCACATTGATAATCCATATCAAGATCCCATAATGGTCCACGTGCCAGAATATCTAAGTTCAAACCACGGCAACCATACAAGAAATTTGCTTTTTCCAAACGAATATGCCCTTTTAAAGCTAAAGTAAACCATTTTCTCTCTTCTTCAGTAATTGGGCCAAGCACAAAAGTACGCGTAATATCCGTTGTGCCATCTAAGTATTGTCCACCACTATCAACTAACAACATTCCTTCTGGCTTTAATTCTACATTCGTTTCTTCATTAGAGCTGTAGTGCATCATTGCTGCATGTTCTTTATACGCACAAATTGTATTGAAGCTATCTTCTAGATAATCATCCTGCTCTTTACGGAACTCCTGTAATTTTTCTTGGGCACTCATTTCACTGATTCCATTATTTACATTCTGCATCAGCCAATACATGAACTTTGTACAAGCAACACCATCTTTAATATGTGCATTACGTGTATTTTCTAATTCTGTTTCGTTCTTCATTGCCTTTAAAAGTACAATAGGATCCTGAGCATAAACGATTTCTGTATTCAAGCTGTAAACGATCTTAGAGTTTACAAAATTGCCGTCAACCAAAACAGGTCCTTCTAAATCCTTAACATCTTCATAAATCGCTTCATATTCTTTAACTTGAATATTATTCTGGGCAAATAAAGTTTTAGATTCTTCATCCAAACGAGAGGCATCAATATAGATCATCGCATCTTTTTCTTTAATGATCGTATAAGCCAAAGCCACTGGGAAATGCGGAACATCATGTGCTCTTAAATTATATAACCAGGCAATCTCATCAATCTTTGTTACAATATGAGAACGACAATTATATTTTTTTATAATTTCTCTAACCTGAGCTAATTTTTCAGCAATTGATTTTCCTGCATATTTTTCATCATAGTGAAACGTTTCTGTACAAGGTAAAGCGGGACGATTTTCCCAAATTCTTCCAACCAAATCTTTGTCTGTCACCATTTTGATATCATGCATCATAAATGCTTGTTTATACTTGTTGGCATCATTTACATTCATGACTCTTCCATCAAACCCGACAACGGATCCCTGACTTAAATTAGTAACGATATATTCTTCAATTGAAGGTGTTTCTTCCTGGCCCTGTTTCATCAAATCAATACCGCTACCAGCCAATTGATTTGCAGCCTGAATAAAATAACGACCATCTGTCCATAAACCTGCCTTATCCAAAAGTACGACCAAAACACCCGCACTTCCAGTAAAGCCTGACATGTACTTTCGCGCCGCAAAATATTCACTTACATATTCCGTTTCATGAAAATCACTTGTAGGAATGATATAAGCATGCATCCCCTCTTTTTTCATTTCTTCTCGTAATTTCATTAATCTCTCTTTGATCATATTCATCCTTCTTTCATAGTCCCAATTTTACATCGAAAAAGCACAAAAAAAAAGGCTAAGCCTCTTTATATTCAACTTGATAGACAAAATTGATAAAGTCAAAGCCTTCAACCGCAAGAAATATCATCACTATACAAATAAATAACACCTTAATAGCATAGGTAAGGATATTCATTGCTTTATAAGTATTTTCCAAACGCATATATTTAAATTGTGACCACATGCAATACACAGGAACAAAGAAAAGAATTCCCTGCAAGATATACACCATGATACTATGGTTGGTCAAAAGGTAAAAAACATTAAAGACATTTCCTGCAAATAAATCTGTTCTGAATGTAATAACCAACATATCCGCAACATGGTTATTTAACATACCTGACGCACTAACTAATCCTATACACGCCATTAGATATAAACCATAAATTACAATTCTGTACACTGTTCTATTCTTTTTCTTTAAAACTCGATTAGCTTGCCCTAAAACACATAAAAAACTAAAAATCAAAAACACAGCATAGAACAACGAATAAAAAGGAAGTATAAAATAGAAAAGAGAAAAAATGAGTCCTATGAACAAAAAAAGATTTGCCAATGCGTCAACTTTATCATGTCTTCTTCGTATATAACGTATTCCTTTTTTATCAAAGCTCAATGTTTTTGTCAGTATATTATATGTTCTTGATGGCACCAGGGTAAAAATAATTCCTAAAGCTGCCACCAATATCAAAATTACGATCTTATCCATAATCAAATTCTCCCAAAAACTAAATCAAATCCTCTTTTTTTATATAAAAATAACTTCCCACTAATAAAACGATCTGAATAATTAACCACAACCAAAATGGTATCGCAAATATAACCATATCAAAAACTCGCAAAGCATAGTTGCTAAGCATATAGATAAAAAATAAAAAAGCTAATCCCAGCCAAAAAATAAGTGTTGAACGATTTGGCTGTTTGACCAAAAACAACAATAACAACTTAATGGATACATATACACCAATAATCTGAATTAAAAAGCCCGGTGTAATCAAAACCATAAATGTTTGAAAACCATTTTCAATCATATCATAGAGCACATTTAAACATGTGATATAGATAAAAAGATACAGAGGAAAATCTAAAAATTCACGAAACCAGAAATGTTTTTTCTTTTCGTTTACCCGTTTTATCATTTCTTCTTTAAAGAGTGTAAACTCATTGTTATCATCCTGCAAAAGATCACTTGCCCAGCTTATGAGTTCATAGCTTGATGTCTTAGAAAGATTAGCAAGCTTAGTTTGATTGATCGTATCATTATATAAACCAGTATGTTTAGAAGGAACCCCTTGAATATTGCGTTCAACTCGTTGAAAATAACTATATATATTCATAAAAATATTGTAAAATAAATCTCGTCAAAAATCTAGAACAGGAGACATAAATGAAAATCGTTTTTTTAGATGCTGATGGAACTCTGTTTCATCATAGCGGATACATACCTAGAAGCGCCTTAGACGCCTGTAATCACGCCCAAAAAAATGGACATAAAATTTGTTTATGCACCGGAAGGCAAAAAGTTGAGATCTTTGGCGATTTAACCAAGATTGATTACGATGGTATCATTGCAGGAAGCGGAGCTTCTATTTTTGTACATGGCAAACAAATTGTTGAAAAAAACTTTGATGAATTCGAATTCAATACAGTATATAACTTTTTGAATGATCATCAAATTCCAGCTCTTTATGAAAGCAGTATTGGTATTTTTGCGACCCAGAAAACAAAAGATCGCCTAAAAGAATTATTGGAGATCCAATGTGGACACCTGGATGATGAACAACGCAAGATGCATGGTCTTTACGCCTTGTATCATCAAGTGCATGTGGTCAATGATTTACATGAACATCCAATCAATAAAATCAGCTTCCTTGAAAGCAAGACACCGTATCAAAAAGTTTATGAAGATCTAAGCCCTGTCTTAGATGTCATCCCAGCGACATTTGCTCCATTAGGAAAAGAAAGCGGCGAGATTTCTTCCAAGCGAATCACAAAGGCAACAGGTATGGAAGTATTGATTGATTATTACAAAATGAATGACAAAGACACAATTGCCATTGGAGATGGTCATAACGATCTTTGTATGTTTGAAAAAGCTGCCATCTCGGTAGCCATGGGAAATGCCAGCATTCAAGTAAAAGAAAAAGCCAATCTGATTACGACCAGCTTAACAGATAACGGTATCTATAATGCATTTAAAAACCTAGCACTTATTTAATATTTTTACAGATTCATAAGGTGATTCAATCGTCTGTGTGAATCTGTTTTTTTGTATCGCATCATAAAGTCTATGATATGTATCCCAATATTCATCAAATTTTGTCCAACAATAAACACTCATCCAGATCGATCTTTCATCCATTCTGTCAATGATCACTTCATATGGTTTTTCCACGATCACACTAGAATCCTTCTTTAAGATATCGACACAAACCTCACGTAATGCCTGAACATCTGTTGAGGTACTAACCGGAAATTGAAGTGAAATACGGCGGTACTCATCACGAGAATAGTTGATGATAATCTCCTGTACCATTAAAGAGTTAGGAACAATAATCTCTTGTGCAGAAGGTGTTTTCAGAACCGTAAACATAAGCTCAATACGTGCCACAGTCCCCTCTTTGTTTTCCAATGAAATATAATCCCCAACCATAAAAGGACGCGTAAATAAAATCTGAATCCCACCTGCAACATTTGCCATGTTATCTTTTAAAGCGAGTGAAATTCCCAATCCAGCTGCAGAAAAAGTTCCAACAATTACGTTTGTATTTACTCCTAATTGAGATAAGGCAATGATAATTCCTGCAATTTTAGTCAACAAAGAAACAGCAGATCCAATAAAAGTCAAAGCTCCCTTATCAGAAGCATTTTTAGATAGCTTGATGATTCCCTTTTTTAAGATTGGCCCTAAAACAAAACCAACTGCAACGATCAACAAGGTTGTTCCTATACGTATTAACCATTCCATGTCTGATGCCCCCTTTTTGAAAAAGAACCGCCAGAATTATTCTGCCGGTTCATTTAATGCTTGTTCAAGACGATCAATACCGATCTGAATACGACGCAAACTTTCTTCTTTTCCAAGAATGTGTGCAATTTCAATTGCTCCTCCTGGCGTAAATTGTTTACCTGTCAATGCCGTACGAACTGGCCATAACACTTGACCATTTTTCATTTCTAACTGTGCTGGTAAAGCCAATAAAACATCATGTACTGCTTGTTGATCCGCCCAGTTATCAAATGTAGATAAAGTTTCATAAACTGCCTTCAAAGACTTTAACGCAATTTCTTTAGTTGTCTTCATCTTTTTATGACGATACATTTCTAAATCATAGTCAACTAATGTGTCAAAGAAATCAACACTTTCAACGATCTGATCTAGACGATCGATTCTCGGTTGGATAATTTTAGCAACCTCTTTTAAATCTATATCAGAATGAATACCTTCTTCCAAATAAGGTTTTACTGTTTCTAAATATGTTTCTTCATCCATATTTCTTAAATACATTCCATTCATCCAAGTCAATTTGTCAATATCAAAAATAGCCGGACTCTTAGAAATACGTTCGATGTTAAAAACTTTAATTAATTCATCTATTGTATAGATTTCCTGCTCAGTTTCTGGTGCCCAGCCCAATAAAGCAATATAGTTAATAATTGCTTCTGGTAAATACCCTTTCTTTACAAGATCTTGGAAAGATGCATCTCCATTACGCTTAGATAACTTATGATGTTCATCTTTCATAACAGGAGGTACATGTACATAGGTTGGTCTTTCCCATCCATAAGCATCGTAAATCAAATTGTATTTAGGTGTACTAGATAAATACTCATTTCCTCGAACAACATGAGAAATCTCCATCTGGTGATCGTCAATGATATTGGCAAAGTTATAAGTTGGGAATCCATCTGATTTGATCAAGATCTGTTCATCTAATAAATCTCCATCAAATTCAATGTGTCCATATACCATATCATCAAAAGAAGTTTCTCCTACTTCTTCAATTGTCTGACGAATTACATATGGTTCTCCAGCATCAAGTTTAGCTTGAATTTCTTCCTTGCTTAAATGTTTACAAGGATCGTTGAATTTAAAAGAAATACCTAAACTTTCTGCTTCTTTTCGCTGTTCTTCAATTTCCTCTTCTGAACAGAAGCAGTAGTGTGCTCCTCCAAGTTTAATCAACTCTTCTGCATATCCTTTATACATCGGAAGTCTTTCACTTTGAATATAAGGACCATATTCACCACCAATATCTGGTCCTTCATCCCAATTTAATCCACAAGTTTTCATTGTGTCATATATGATATCAACTGCACCTTCAACCTGTCGTTCTTGATCTGTGTCCTCAATTCGAAGGATAAAATCTCCTTCATCATGTTTCGCAATCAAATATTCAAATAACGCAGTTCTCAAGTTCCCAATATGCATATATCCAGTAGGACTTGGTGCAAAACGTGTACGTGTTTTCTTCATTATTTATTCACCCTTTCGCCCTATTATATTAACCCAACCGAACTTTTCTTTCAACACTTAATCAAGTTTGGTTTTCCTAATTTAATCCTAATTCTTCTGCGTTTTTAACAGCTGCTTCAAAGAAATCTCCATACCATGAATACACTTTTTTATCAATATTTGGATTCAGTTTGCCATAAACGCTAAACATATCACTACAGGCAACCAAACTTGATGTATCCCAATTGGATAGATCACCAATTTCCCATATCTTAGCATTTTCACCTGCTGCATCAAACATATAGACCATAATTCGTACATTCGAAGTATCCCAATGATCCAATCCTTCATCTAAAACAAAAGAATCAGCATCCGCTCCAGCTGCTCGAAACATCCACTGCATATCTGTTACATTAGATGTGTCCCAATCCGACAACCCAGTTACCCTAAATTCTTTTGCGTTATATCCAGCTTTAGAAAACATATATGCCATATTCTCTGTTCTAGATGTATCTATATTGGAAACATCAATATCCTCAACATTTGTCAAGCCATAAAACCAATAAGCTGTAATGGATGGCGATATTGGTGTTGCCACTAGAACAGAAGTGATATCGTTTCTTTTGTCATACCATAGAGGTTCTTTGGTTCCATAACTTAAAAAATCATAGCCATGTTTTTTAAAAGATGGATATTCTTTCACTATACCTCCATGATTGGCTTGATTTATCCATTTGTTTAAGGCTCTTTGTTCAATCATTAATGTACCATCTTTATACAGTACAGTTGAATAGGTATTGTATTGAATCCAAAAACCAATCATTAACATAAAAACAAGAATATATATAATAACTATAATAAAGTTCTTTTTAGTCATTTAATTCACTCCATTTTATACAACGTAAGGTCAATACATAGTATTCTTCGCCTACATTAACTAGTATAGATCCAGGATCATTGTATACATCAATAGAAATAAGATCTTGATTTTCACCAACACGCATTATCATCACACATTTTTCATCTTCATTAAAATCCGAAGTAGATAAAGTATCATAGACAACGGAAATTCCATCTTTTAAATCAAGCTCTTCTTCCTGCATAGAATAAATACCATTATCTTCTATACCATTGGTGCACTTACACCATTTTAAAATGTCGCTTCTACTTCTTTAACTTGATTATTGATAACTCATATTCTATTTTAATTACATCAAAACTCTTTTTTTTAAATTTCCTACCACATCTCTATTGGTTTTGTATCTGAACTAAGTTGGTTTACACTATTTGGACAGTTGCTTTGCATTTCCTGATTCAAGGATTCATCTGTAATATCGATTGGATAAAGATAAATCATGTTTTCAGATATATATGCCGTATATTCCGCATCATAATCATAAACTGGAATCAGATCATAACAATTCTCAATACTTCTAGGTTGAAGGGTGACATTCACTTGCGATCCATACGTTTTTTGCTCAGCCACATATGTACCAAGAATACCTGTGTTTCCATTTTTATCTAATTCTAAAAAAGTTTGGATTTGATATCCTTTTGCATTAATATCTGCATTACTAAAATACTGTATTGCGTCTAATGATTCGTTATAGTTTTCGTTTTCATCAAACTGTACATCTTTGAACAATTCAGGAAGATTTACAAAATCCGTCTTTGAATAATCTAAATCAAACTTCTCTTCAAATTCTTGAATCAAAGTTCTTTCTCTTTCCATCATTTCTTTTAAAAATGGTGTATCGTCAAATAGAACTGAACCGTCATTTTGAACTGTTATATCTCCTGAAGCTGTGATTGTGTCAAAATATAAAGGTCCATGATAGATAACATTCATATAATCCATAGAATACTTCTTATACTCTGTATCCGTCGATTGAATCGTTAGTTTTTCATTATTAATGGTTTGGTCATCCTCAATGGTCTGGAGATCATAGATGTATATGATTCCATCTTCTTGAAATCCATAAGAAACGGTGGCATTTTCTTCTATATTCTGAACAAATATTCTAGGATGATCTTTTACATTTTCCTCTACGGATATTCTCCATTTTCCTTCCTGATGATCCTTATAATCCAAAGCCTGAGCTGTTAGATTCCAAAAATCTTCTGATACTTGATTCGAAGATAGACTCAATAAATATAAGGCTAGTGACAATACCCCCAGTATCAACAACAGTGTTACAATCACTTTATACTTTAATGTTCTCTTCATTTTATATTGATCTCCATATTATGATATCGATATAACTAATACTTATCATAAACTATTAATAATCTAATAAAAATTTTAATTGAAAGGATTTACCCACAAATATATAGCTACTCAAAGAAAGTAAATGTAAGCATATAATAAGCTTCATTCTTAGCTAAATTTATTCTGTTTGGATCGTAAAAATCCTCTGTATTTGCTTCGAGTGATTTATCTGCATCTTTCCAGTATATATTAGCTAGAATAGGGAATTCCACGCCAGATTCTACACTTACTTTATCTGTGGTTGCATAATGAGATGTTACTCCATGAATTCCAAACGATGGTTCAATCGTTTCAAAAGGTCTACCACCACTTATTGATGAATAGCCTTGTTCAACATTTACATTTTTATAAAGTACCGTTGCTTCAAGCAAACTATCCTTTACAAGGAACCAGAATGTATCCCCGCTGAGTTCTAGATCAAACTCTTGAAGCCTCTTCCATGATTTATCATCCAACTGATACAGTTTACACGTCAATTTACTATAATTATTATCAAAAGAAATTTCAAATGGTGAATAAGATGGAACACTTATAGCATTAAGATAGAATTCTTCTTTATCTGTAGTATCAGACAAATAAAATACATTTTTATCAGTTTTCTCTGGTACAGAATCTGAAGCTGATTCATTGGATACAGTAGACGTATTATTCGTTGCAGCTTGACTTGGATTTTGATTACTGCATCCAAATAAACTAATACACATAAAACCTACTAAGAACATTTTGCTTGATTTTTTCATATTAAGCTCCATTCTAATGCTTTTTAAAGCACAATTTTATACCAAAACTTTTATTTAAATAATTTTTTTGTATATAACCATGAAAAACAGATTATTCTTTCATCGTATGCAAATGATTATTTTAGGATGATTTATACTTACTTTAGAAAATCTCGTAACTGATATACCAAATTGTTACCCCCCTAAATACTCAAACATTAGAATTGAAATACTCTAATTACATAAAGCCTAATGATATATAGACATGGTAACAATATAATGAACACCATTTTATTTAATAACGTCTACTTTATTTAAATATAAAACACAAATGTATAAAAAGCTATATTTTTTGCACAAAAAGGTTGTTTTATACATATGATGATAAAACATACTAAAAAAACGCCATTCGTATGAATGACGTTATATGCTATTGGCTGGGGTACCTGGATTCGAACCAGGGAAATGCCAGATTCAGAGTCTGGTGCCTTACCGCTTGGCTATACCCCAATGCGCTTTAATATATTACTATTTTTTTTAACATTTTACAATAGAAAATTTAAAAAAAAGAATGTTTGATTAAGAGAGTTCAAACATTCCTGTATACAACTTATAATACATTCCTTTTTGTTTTATCAAATCATCATGACTACCACGTTCTTTGACATCTCCATGATCTAAAACAAGGATCACATCCGCATTTCGAACGGTCGATAAACGATGCGCAATAACAAAGACCGTTCTGCCTTCCATTAATTGATCCATACCTTTTTCAATCAAGCTTTCTGTATGTGTATCAACTGAACTTGTTGCTTCATCCAATATCAATACTGGCGGATCAGCAACAGCAGCTCTAGCAATGGCCAACAATTGTCTTTGACCTGCCGATAAGTTACCTCCATCGTTATAAACAGGGGTATCATACCCTTGTGGAAGCCTTCGAATAAATGAATCCGCATTGGCTAGTTTTGCTGCTTCAATGCATTGTTCATCACTGGCTTCTAAATTACCAAAGCGTATATTATCCATGATCGTGCCACTAAATAAATGTGTATCCTGCAAAACCATTCCTAATGATCTTCTTAAATCGGCCTTTTTGATCAACTTGACATCGATCCCATCATACGTAATTGAACCTTTTTGAATATCATAGAAACGATTGATCAAATTCGTAATAGTTGTCTTTCCAGCTCCTGTAGCCCCAACAAAAGCAATCTTCTGTCCTGGTTTGGCAAATAAATTGATGTCATGAAGGATCGTTTTCTTTGGCGTATAGCCAAAATCAACATGGTGAAAACAAACATCTCCTTTTAATTCTACATACTCAATTCCGTTTTCACGAGGATGAAGCCAAGCCCATAATCCCGTGTTTTCTTTGGTTTCAATATATTGATCATTTTCTTTTCGAACATTAACCAAAGTAACCTTACCTTCATCCACTTCAGGATCCATATCCATTAATTCAAAGATTCGTTCTGCTCCGGATAAAGAAGTTAGTAATAAATTCAACTGCATGGTAAATTGATTAATTGGCATCGCTGCTTGACGAACAAAGACAAGATAACTTGCCAAAGAACCAACATCCATCGCTTGCTGCAAACACATATATCCTCCCACAACAGATACGATCGCATAATTGATATATGATAACGAGACCACCATAGGTACGATAGTTTGAGAATAACCCTGGGCTTTTTGAGAACTCTTTTGTAGCTTCTTATTGAAATGCTCAAATTGAATTTGATTAGCGTGTTCATGATTAAAAACTTTTACGACTTTCTGTCCTGAAATCATCTCTTCAATAAACCCATTGATCAAACCGATGTTTTTCTGCTGCAAAGAGAAATAGGATTTGCTCTTTGTACTGGAAAATCGAATATAGGCAAACATGAACACATAGAAAATCAAAACAACAAGTGATAAGCGCCAGCTCAATACAAACAATAAGATCAATGTTCCTGTCATTTGAATAAAGTTTTGGATCATCATCGCAAAAGAATTATTTAATGCATCCGATACAGTATCCACATCATTGGTAAAACGTGACATCAATTCCCCATGGGAATGTGAATCAAAAAACTGCAACGGAAGCTTCTGCATGATATGAAACAAATCACGACGAATATCCTGAACTACCTTTTGTGCTGCCACAGCCATAAGTTGCGTATAGCCCAGTGTCGATAATACTCCTACTAGAAAAATCAAAGCCATGATACCAATCTGTATGTATGCCTGATCCAATCCTGTATTTAAAACACCATTAACAACCGGACGTATCATATATGTTCCAAATAAATTTCCTAAAGCACTCGTCGCAACCAATATTCCAACAAAAACAAAAAAGATTGCGTGATTGCCCATGTAGTGCAGTAATCTTAGAATGGTTTGTCCTAAATTTTGAGGTCTCATAAGCTTGCCCCCTTTTGTTGCGAAAGATATAATCCACGATAAAATTCACTATTAATCAGCAATTCTTCATGTGTACCAACAGCTGAAATTTTTCCATCTTCCAATATTAATATTTGATCACAGTGAATAATTGAACTGACTCTTTGGGCAATAATGATCTGAGTCAATGATTTCATATTGGCCAACCCTTCCTTGATCTTATGATCTGTATTAGTATCAACCGCACTGGTTGAATCATCCAAAATTAAGATCTTCGGTTCTTTTAACAAGGCTCGCGCAATACAAAGTCTTTGTTTTTGACCACCTGAAATATTGTTTCCTCCTTGTTCAATATACGTATCGTATTTATCCGTCATCTGCTCAATAAACTCATCCGCACAAGCTATCTTACAAGCTTCTTTGATTTGTTCATCCGTCGCATGTGGATTGCCCCAACGCAAGTTTTCTTTGATTGTTCCAGAAAACAGTGTATTCTTCTGTAAAACGATACCAACCATATCACGTAATTGCACCAAATCAATATCTCTGACATCCACTTGTCCAATTTTGATGTTACCATCACTTACATCATATAAACGACAAATCAATTGAACCAAACTCGATTTAGCACTTCCTGTAGCTCCCATGACACCTACTTTTGAACCTGAAGAAATATGCCAGTCTATATCTGTTAAAACATTTTCTTTAGCATTTTGATCATACTTAAAATATACATGATTAAAATCAATCGATGCATCCTTCGGTGTTAATGGAAGGGATGGTGATTTTAATTCAATTGGCTCTTGAATGACTTCAACCACACGATTACAGGAAGCAATCGATCTTGTCATCAATAAAAATACGTTGGAAATCATCATCAAAGAATTCATAATTTGTAAGACATAACTCAAGACGCCTGTTAGTTCACCTACCTGCATAGTTTGAGACTGGATCATCTGCACACCAAGGACCATCAAACCTACAATGGCCGCATACATAGTAAACTGAAAAGCAGGCGTATTAAAAGATGCATAGTGAAATGTATCCTGCGAGATTTTTGCCAGATCATGATTTACTTTTTCAAAATTTTCTTCTTCATATTCATCGCGTACAAAAGCTTTGATAGCACGAATAGCTGTTAAATTTTCCTGAATGATCTGATTGACACGATCAACAGCTTTTTGTAGATGCTTATACATAGGTGCTACTTTACGAACGATAAAGAACAGAATGATACCTAAAACAGGTGTTGTGAATAAGAAGATAATAGACAACTCTTTATTGATGATAAAAGACATCACAAGGCCTAGTAATAAGATCACAGGTCCTCTGGCAAAAGGTCGTATCCCATTGACCAAAGAATTTTGTATCACCGTAACATCACTTGTGAGTCTTGTAATCAAAGAACTCGTTTCAAAATGATCAAGATTGATAAAAGCATACTCCTGAATCTTTGCATACTGAACAGACCTTAACTTTTCTCCATAAAGTGTGATAGCTTTTGAAGCATAACGTGCGTATAACAGTCCACAAATCAAGGATAGAAGTGCGCATATCATCATCTGGATCCCTTTTTCAATAAAAACGGATGTATCCTTCTGGACAACTCCAATATCGATAATATCACTCATCAAAAGAGGAATGATCACTTCAAAAGATGTTTCTATGATCACAAATAATATGGCTGCAACAAAATATTTTCTCAACCCTTTTGAATATGCATATAAAACTTTTAATGAAGACATACAAATCACTTCCCTTTTTTATATAAGTTCGTTCCTTTCAATGGCTAGATTTGCCTTATTTTCATAGAGATGAATCAGGTTTATAAAAGAAACGATCAGACAGATAAGTCCCAGTACATCAACCAATACGCCTACTGAATTCCAAAGAGAACATGGAATAATGGCTAAAAGTGCATTGCCTGTATCAAGGATATTCTGCCAATCCCAAAGATATATTTCCATAACAATAAAAGAAATCACTAGAAATAAAATAAGAATAGATTCTATGATTATGCTAAGTACAATTATCTTTATAGTCTTTTCTGATTGATTTTCCAACTTTTTTAAATACATCAGAGTCAATACACCTATGATTGAATAAAGAATAACCAGCAATGAACAAACATAGCCCAATTTTGGTGAAACACAAAATAATCCTAACGAAAGAATCGTTGCAATACTCCAGATTTTCATCTTATTTTAAACCCTTTGGATAATAAAAGAGTACATAATTGTACCCCTTTATTCATTGATCGTTGCGATAACTTCGACTTCAACCAAAACAGCTTTTGGTAAATCTTTGACAGCTACACAGCTTCTAGCTGGATTGGTCGTGATGTATTCTGCATAAACTTCATTAAAAGCCGCAAAATCATTGATATCCGCCAAAAAACATGTTGTTTTAATAATGTTTTTCATACTGGAATTTGCTTCCTTTAAGATTTCAGACAAATTGATCATCACTTGACGAGTCTGATCTTCAATCGTTGTTGCCTCGATATTTGATGTCTCAGGATTAATGGCAATCTGCCCTGAAGTATAAACCAATCCCTGGTTGATAATGGCTTGTGAATATGGTCCAATGGCAGCTGGTGCCTTATTGGTATGTACTGTAATCATTGTTTTGTCTCCCTTCACTCAATAATTTTAAATCCTTCTGATTTTAAACCTTCACGCAATGTATGAATATGGTCAAAATTACGTGTTTCTACATTAATTCGTAAGACACAGTCTGTAATATTACTGCCCTCACTAGCTTTTTCATAGAATACACCTGTTACATTCGCCCCATACTTAGCAATCGTACTCGATACACCTTGAAGCTGTCCTGGCTTATCTTCAAGCTGGATCATAAGTGTATCTGACCTTCCGGATTTCAAAAGGCCTCGCTCTATTACCTTGGAAAGAATCGTAACGTCAA
>CAMJQJ010000014.1 GCA_946408025.1 uncultured Faecalitalea sp. | reverse complement strand
TTGAAACAAACTTTTCAGCGTGTTTTGTTAGAATCACTTTAATTTCATAATCCTTCTTGGAAAGTTTGCTGACAAGATCGCAGGCTTTATAGGCAGCGATTCCACCGCTAACTCCCACAACTATTCTTTTTTTTGACATAGAATATTTCCTTTCAGTGCTTTTACTATTATATATTAACTAGTTTTTGAACTCAATAAGGATAAATGTTAAAATATGTACATGAAATTTGTTGTTGCGTGTGATTCATTTAAAGGCTGTATGACTTCTAAAGAAGTTGGCCAAACGATTAAAAAAGGTATATTGGAGGCTGATTCTCAACACCGAGTTCAAGTTTTTTCCATGGCAGATGGAGGAGAGGGCACCGCTCAGGCTTTTTGTGATGTGATCAATGGACGGATGGTCAATGTGGGTACTTTGGATGCATATCATAGAAAAATCCAGGCTGAAATTTGTCTTTCGCAAGAAGGTGATATTGCAATAATAGATGTTGCCAGCTGTATTGGTTTAAGCATGGTAGAAAAAAAAGATCGCAATCCTATGATTACTTCAAGCAAAGGAGTAGGAATGTTGATTAAACAGGCTTTATCCTTTGGTGTGTCAAAAATCATTATTGGTCTTGGTGGCAGTAGTACCAATGATGGGGGGATGGGTCTTTTGAGCGAGTTTGGCGTAAGGTTTTATGATTCCAATCGAGAATTGTTGCGTCCAAATACATATGCTTTAGGAAAGATTGCCTTCATTGACAAACGTTCCTTTTCCATCCCAAGTAATGTGGAATTTATTGTTGCCTGTGATGTAAAAAACCATCTTTTAGGTAAAGAGGGGGCTACTTATATTTTTGGGAAACAAAAGGGTATATATGAAAACCAAATGGCAGAAGTTGATGGCTGGCTAAGTCACTATCGTGATAAACTGGATCAGACTTTTCATGTAGATGTTAATGAATATGAGGCTTCTGGTGCTGCTGGTGGGATCGGTGCTGTACTTTTAGGTATGTTTCATGCGAAAATGGTTCCGGGAATTCAACTTTTAACAGAATATGCCGGATTGGAAGACGAAATTTCAAAATGTGACATAGTCATTACAGGTGAAGGTCAAACGGACCGCCAGACTGTATATGGCAAGGTTCCTTATGGAATTGCTCAGATGGCCAAAAAACACGATAAGCCGGTTATCTGTTTGAGCGGAGCCTTAGGGCTTGGTTATGAAGAACTTTACAAAGAAGGCGTGATTGGAATTTTTTCAAGTGCAGATCGAGCAATGAGTTTTCAAACAGCTTTGAAGACAGCTCCTGCAAAACTGGAAGCCTTGGCGTTTTCTGTTGTACGACTGATAGAAGGAGTGATTGAACATGAAAAAAATAAGTAAAATGATCCTGGCGCTTTTTGTGGGTGTAAGTTTGGTGGCTTGTTCTGCGCCTCAAGCAGATTTTGAAGAAGTAGATATAACGGTTGCCGAAATCCAAGAAAAAATCGCTAATAAAGAAGATTTTGTTATGATCGTTGAAAGAGATGAATGTTCTTTCTGTGAAGCAATTGAAGAATATATTGATCAAACAGAAGATGAACATCCAGGAATTACGTTATATAAATTAGATTCAACAGATTTTGGCTTTACATCTAAAGATGATGGTTCGCAGACATTGGATGCGTCTACTGATGAAGGAAAGACTTTTTTAGAAATTGCTCCATATTTTTATTACACACCAACGTTATATGTGTTTAAAGATGGAAAAATAAAAAGTGCAGGAGTCGGTTTTAGTGATACAGAAAAAACTGTCAGCCTAGGTGGGTTAGATGCACCAATTGATTTTGATACTGCTGAAACGCAAGATTTATGGGAGTTTATCTCACAATGAAAAATATTGTAATAATTGCGACCGGAGGAACGATTGCAGGTAGCGGAAAAATTGGTGAAAGTGCATCATATCAGGCCGGCACGATCAATGTAAAACAAATTGTTGATTCAATTCCTCAAATTGATAACCTTGCGAATTTAACGATGATCCAATTGTGTAATTTGGATTCTAATGATGTTGGAATCGCACAGTGGAAAAAACTTAGAGAGTATTGCGAACGTTACGATAAAGATGATTCAATTGATGGTATTGTCATCACACATGGCACGGATACATTGGAAGAAACGGCTTTCTTTTTAAATTTAACCTTAAATTGTCATAAACCGGTTGTCTTAACGGGGTCGATGCGTCCGGCAACTTCAACAAGTGCTGATGGGCCAATGAATCTTTATCAAGCTGTTGCACTTGCTTGCTCAATGGATGCTTATGACGCTGGCGTATTAGCGTTATTTTCAGATACTATCTATTCAGGAAGAGATCTTCAGAAAACAAACAGTTATAAAACAGATGCCTTTAAGATGGGGGAATTTGGAAGTTTAGGCTATATGCGAGATGATCAAGTATATTTGTTGAGCGAACCACATAAGAAACATACACATCAAACAATATTTGCCAATATGGCTATCGATAATCTTCCTAAGGTGGGCGTTTATTATGTACACAGTGATTGTGACCCAGTTCTTTTAGAAAATATGATGAAGCATTATGATGGAGTCATTATTGCAGGTACCGGTTCGGGAAATTATCCTTCTGCAATAAAGGATGTAATTACAAATAGTGAAGATTGTATTCTTGTGCGTTCATCAAGAGTTATAGAAGGAGCAGTTTTTGATTCAAAGTATTTTGATCCAGAATTAAAAACTGTCCCGGCTTTAAAATTCTCTCCTCAAAAGGCAAGGATATTATTGCAACTGTCACTTTTGGTCACTAAGGACCCTGAAAAAATAAAGGATATCTTTTTGATTTACTGAAAATTGTTTCATAGATTTGAAAAATATTTCTTAAATGGTATAATGACTACATGCTGGGAGGTTTTTCTATGAAAGAATTAGAAAACAATGCGTTTTTTTGGCAGAAACTAGATACGCTGATGTTTTCAAGTGATTGCACGATTGACAGACCGAAAGGATCGACACACTTTAAATATTCAAACTTAGTATATCCAGTTGATTATGGATTCTTGTCTGACACAACAGCGGGATCTGATCAAGATCCAATTGATCTATTTAAAGGTTCTGTGCCAGCACACACTGTTGATGCGATTGCGGTTTCTGCGGATATCTTGAAAAAAGATTGTGAAGTCAAACTGCTTGTCGGATGTACAGAAGAAGAAACACTGGACATTTTGAGATTCTTAAACCAAACAGAGTTTCAGAAAGCAATTTTGATTCGTAGAGGTGATGAAACACCTATTTGGTCTACTAATGATTAATTAGTAGATCTTTTTTTTTTGCTATAAACTTGTTTATAGCACTTTAAAATGGTTTTTGATAATTTTTTATCCAAAGATAGCCGATTAAGTAAAAAAGAAAGAATAAAAGTAGGATCCATATTGTATATTCTATGAAAAGATCACAAAACATTTGATAGTTAAATCGAATGTATTGTGGTATAAGAAGTGTAAACATAAATAAAATATAGGAAGGAATATATGCTTGTCTACTCCAATATTCACTTTTTGAAAAGCGTAAAAATAAGAAAAAACTATAAAGCAAGATAGAAAGCGAACTGGATAACCAATACATAAGACTAGCGGGTAATATCATTACAAGTGTTTGATTAAACATATTATGCAGTATCCAAACAAAAAGAAGAGCAATATAGAGAACCAAGGTTTTAAATAGGAAAAGTACTAATAAAGTTGTCGGAATATTATTTGTTTCTTCGAGTAGTTGAATTATTGGTTTGTTCTTTGTAGGAATACAAAATGGCAGAATATTTAACCATTCTAGGAAAAAAAGTGAAAGAATAATAAATCCATTTCCATTATTCATAGGATTTGTGGCATCTCCCGAGGCAGAAAAGATATAGAGAATCCATATAACAAAAATAAATAAAAGTATGTTCCATATTGATTCATTTTTGATCCATTGAGTGATATTTTTTATCATAAAATTTACCTCCTTGTTTATATAACTGTATAGTATATTTCTACTTTAATTATATTATGGATATAGGCTTGAATCTATTTAAATGAGGAAACGATTTTAAAAATTCAAATTTCTTTTATCTTGTTCTCTCTATGATATAATTAGACGCGTAGAGAGGCAAATTCATGAAGAGAAAATTTTACGGAAAAAGATTAACTGCGGTTTTATGGATCATTCTAATTTTGATCGTTGCGATTTTATGGTCTTTGTTTATAAGTGGACCAAGTCGTGTTCATGAAGTGACGCTCCAAAATGATCTTGATCAAATTACCGAAGAGAATAAAGGAATCACAGGGTTAACTGTACATCAATTTGACTATACGACTTATCAGGGATATACAGAGACAACGTTATATTGGTTTGATGAGAATTGTGAAGTGATTACTACTAGAGAAATTGGAACATTAGATTATGAGGCTGCCAAAGAAAAGGCTTCTACAGATTATGGAATAGAATGCGATACAATAGAACTTGGATATGGATATGATAATCCAGTTTATGAAATTCGTGGCAGTAATAAGATGATTCTTCTAGACTATGATACATTGGAACGAGTTTATCAACGAGAGGTATAAGATATGGAAAAAATTTCATGGGATGCACCTTACTTAGATCGAAAAGTATGGCTTTTAGAACATTTGGAGACACTTCATTTAGATGCGAAAGAAGTTTTGGTATTGTTATTGATCGATCATTTTAATACGATTCATGTCAATATTCATCATGAATTGCTAGCAACAAAACTAAAAATCAATGAAGAAGAAGTGGAAGATATCTTTAATGCCTTGGCAGAAAAAGGATATTTAAATCTTGATTTTAAAGATGGTAATATGATTTTTGATATTAGTGGGGTCTACACTTTGGAAAATACGTCTGAAGTGAATTATGCCAAATCTTTATTGGAAGAATTTGAAGATGAATTTAAGCGATCTTTGAGTCCTACAGAAATGGACAGGATCTTAAATTTAGCATCAATTTATAGTGAAAGAATGGTTATTGTGGCTTTGAATGAGGCAGCTTCTTATGATAAGCGAGATCTTAACTATATTGAAAGAATCTTGATTTCATGGAGCGATAAGGGATTAACTGTGGAAGATGTGGAGAATGGTAAACGATGAATGCGAATGAAATCTTGGATGAAATGGAAAAGCTATATCCAAACGCGGAGTGTGAGTTGAAACATGAAACACCTTTTCAGCTTTTGGTTGCGGTTGTATTAAGTGCACAGACTACAGATGAAGCGGTAAATAAAGTAACACCTGCTTTATTTGCGGCATATCCAACTTCAAAAGAAATGGCTCTAGCATCGGTAAGTGATATTGAGTTTTATATTCGTCGAATTGGATTATATCGAAATAAGGCACGTTCTATTCTTAAACTTTCTCAAGATTTAGAAGAAAAATTTAATGGGAAAGTTCCCAGTTCTTATAAGGATTTGATGTCTTTGGCAGGAGTGGGAAGAAAAACGGCCAATGTAGTGCGTAGTGTTGCCTTTGATATTCCTAGCTTTGCAGTCGATACGCATGTGGATCGCATCAGTAAACGTTTAGGTCTTGCCAAGCCATATGATTCAGTTGAAAAAGTAGAAAAAAAATTAAAAAGAAAGATCGATCGCGACCGCTGGAATCGAGGACATCATGAATTCATCTTTTTTGGACGTTATCTTTGCCATTCAAGAAATCCTGAATGTTATCGATGTCCATTTACAGCTATTTGTAAAAAGGATAAGGTCGACGCTTATTTAAAGAAGAAGGCATAATATGAAAATCACAGTGTTGGTAGAGAATACAGGGCCTAGTGAATTGGAAATGGAGCACGGGCTTAGTCTTTACATTGAATTTGATCATAAAAAGTATTTGTTAGATGCTGGCCAAAGTGATAACTTCTTTAAGAATGCAAATACTTTAAAGATTGATTTAGATCATTCTGATAAAGCAATCCTTTCACATGGACATTATGACCATGGAGATGGTTTTCTAGTATTTTTTGATCAATACAAAGATAAAGTGGTTTACGGGGCTAAAAATATCTTTGATGAATATTATTCTGGTTCAAATGGAAATATTCACTATATTGGTTTAGATGCTAGACTTAAACAAATGCAGGATCGGTTTTCGGCTATTTTAAAGGATACAAAAATTGATGAAAAGGTGTATTTGATACTTGATGATACATCAGACACAAAAGAGATAGGTGTACAAAAAAAACTATATAAAAAAGTAAATGGTGTCTTGCAACCGGACAACTTCGATCATGAATTGAGTTTAGTGTTTGATACTTCAAAAGGACTTGTAATTTGTAACAGTTGTTCTCATGCTGGATTGGAATCGATTGTAAAGAATATAAAGAATAAATTGAACAAGCCAATCTATGCGTATGTTGGTGGCCTACATATGAAGTCCACTAAAAACCATATTGAAACATCAAGTTTTACTGAGGAACAGATTCAAAATCTATGTATCTTTATCAATGAGAATATACAATATGTTTTTACAGGACATTGTACAGGGAATGTATCGTATGATTTATTGAAGAAATATCTGAAAGATCGTATTGATTTTTTGACAACAGGAAAAATAATCGAAATCTAAATTGCATAGAATTGTATGAGAAAATGATATGAATATTGCTTTTTTGTGTATTGTAATGAAACGTAACAAAAAAGCTTTTTTTATAGCATTTTTAGATTTAGAGTTAAATGACAAGTACTCTCATTTAACAAAAGAATAAAACGGATTAAAAATATCGTGAACCTAAAACAACAGATGTTCAAGATAAAGTTTCATTATATTGCTTTCAAGCGATTTATTAATTTGTGGGTGAGAGATAGTGTACTATTTATGATATTTTGTATTCCTTGTGTGTCTTGTTAAGGGGCGATGATTGAAATCTGGTGATAAGTAGATTGATCATCTGACTTTCTCATGGTTGCATAATAGGATTTTTATTTAAAACATTTGTTCTTTACTTTACTATCTTTTTTTTTAGGACTAAAATAAACGCTGTTGGAGGAATTTGACATGAATTCATTTGATTTACATATGCATTCTATGTATAGTGGGGACGGCCAGTTCTCGCCAAAAGAATTGATTGAAATTGCGGATAAAAAAGGGTTAAAGATTATTTCCTTAACAGATCATGATGCTGTTAAAGGTGTCAAAGAGATCACTGAACTCGGAAAAGAGAAAGGAATTCGAGTGATTCCAGGTATTGAGTGTTCAACAGTTCTGGATGGAAATGATGTACATTTGTTAGGGTACGGAATAGATATTGAATGTCCGTATTTTCAAAATTTAGCAGATCGTTTAAATCAATTAATGCTTGATGCTTTTTATATACGTGTTGAAAAGATAAGAAAAAAATATGGAATTGAGCTTGATGCAATGGAACTGATTCAGGCTAGTGGCGGTAAGAACCCATGGTTTTTGATGTGGACAAGAATTTTTAATGATCCTCGTTATCAGAATATTGAAGATTTTAAAGATTATATTCCGGGAGGAAAGAGAAGTGATCCTGCTCCGGTAAATTTTTACTGGGATAAATGCCAAGCTGGCAGTGATTTGTATGTTTATGTTGAAAATCCTAGCTTTGAAGATTCCGTCAAAAAGATTCATGAAGCTGGAGGAATTGCCGTTGTCGCACACCCTTTTAAAACTTTCTATCATAAGGAAGACTTGCTGCGAAAAGTTATTGATGCTGGTATTGATGGAATAGAGGTTTTTAGCAATTACCATGCACCAGAACACATTGAATATTACAAAGAATTTGCTAAGAAACATAATTTGTTGGTTACGTGTGGAAGTGACTTTCATGGTGAAAAGAAAC
The DNA here is from genome assembly GCA_946408025.1 of uncultured Faecalitalea sp. GTDB lineage: Bacteria > Bacillota_I > Bacilli_A > Erysipelotrichales > Erysipelotrichaceae > Faecalitalea. The sequence continues at coordinate 25,096 of CAMJQJ010000014.1, read as the reverse complement.
CTAGCATAGAAATGGGCTCATTTGGTCTAGAAGAAGATGGAAGTGAGTATATTAATCGTTTTTTAAAAGCTCTGGAAGATTAATTCTTCCTTTTTTTTGCGCTAAAATAAGCAAACTTAGTAATTTATTATAAAATACGTGATGTATTAAAGTTTACGATATGTTTATGCATATATGTGACATTCGATAGGAAATAGTGATATGATGGCCTTATAAGGAGGTATCCATATGTGTACCAGTTTTACGTATTATAATAATGATTTTTATTTAGGAAGAAATTTAGATTTAGATTGTGGTTTTGGTGAAGAAGTAGTTATTACGCCACGTGAATATAAATTTCAATTTAGACATAAGGCGACAATAGAGAAACATTCTGCAATAATTGGAATGGCAACAATTGTCGAAGGATATCCTTTGTATGCTGAGGCAATCAATGAACATGGTTTAGGGCTATGTGGTTTGGAATTTAAAGGTAATGCCAAATATTTTGATTTGATGGATGATAAAGATAATATTGCTCCTTTTGAAATAATTCCATGGATCTTATCGAATTGTATGACTGCCAAGGAGGCAAGAAAATATTTTGAAAAAATGAATATAATTGACGAGGATTTTGCACCTGGTTTGCCATTATCGCCCTTGCATTGGATTGTTGCAGACAAAGATGATTGTTTTGTGGTAGAGTCAACAAAAGATGGGTTGATGATCTATGATAATATTTTTGGAACTTTGACCAACAATCCGCCATTTCCATATCATCTTTCAAATATGATGAATTATTTAAACTTGACTTCAAAGTATCCAAAGAATCGTTTCAGTCAACATTTAGATCTAGAACCATTTGCAAATGGTATGGGAGCTTTAGGTTTGCCAGGAGATGCATCAAGTCCTTCAAGGTTTGTAAAGACAGTATTTTTAAAAGAGAATATGACATCTTCTGGGACAGAAGAAGAAAATGTTCAACAATATTTTAGGGTATTGAATCAGGTGTCTATGATCAAAGGCTCTGTCATCACAAAAGAAAATAGAGAAGATTATACACTTTACTCGGCATGTATGAATGTTACAAAGGGAATTTATTATTACCAGACGTATGAAAATATGCAAATCAATAGTGTTTGTATGTATGATGAAAATTTAGATTCTTCTATGTTGATTGCTTATTCATTAAATAAAACTGTAAATTTTTTAAAGAGTAATCCAAAAGAATAAGAGTTGATTTTGCTGTGTTATACTTTCTTTGATTAAGATAGGAGATTGTTTTATGAAGGATCTGAAATTAGTTATTTGTGATATTGATAGTACTTTGGTTGATTCAAAAAGGAACCTTTTGCGAACGACAAGAGAAACGATAGAGAAATTACATGAAAATGGAGTTTATTTTGGAATTGCCTCAGGTAGACCTTTGGATGAACTACAAAGATATGCCAAACTTTGGGGATTAAGTTTTGAATTTGATTTTGTGATTGGAATGAATGGGTCTGAGTTATGCGATAACATTCATAAGAAAGAATATAGCTATTTTAAATTAAAGAAGGAATGGATTAAAGAAATTATTGAATTTATGCGACCTTTTAAATCTAATTATTTTATCTATCATCATGGTAAATTACTTGCCAAAAAAATTGATGATATGATGATCAAATCGGCTCATACAAGTGATAAAGAGATTGTTGTCGCTAAATCGGATGCTGAATTTTATCAGGAGGAAAACGCAAAGATTATGTTTAGGGTCGCTGAGGATATCATGCCTAAAATTGAAGAGTATGTTAAAGACAACCCTAACGAAAATTACAATGGCTTCAAAACACAGACCACATTAATGGAATTTGCGGATAAACGAATTAATAAATCGTATGCACTCGAAAAAATTTGTCAGATAAATAATTTTGAACTGGAAAATGTGGTTGCCTTTGGGGATACGACCAATGACAATGAGATGATCGAGGTTAGTGGTTTAGGTGTGTGCATGGTAAATGGAAGCGATGATACTAAAGCAGTTGCGGATGATATTACGTTAAAATCTAATGATGAAGATGGTGTAGGAGATTATTTAAGGACGCACTTTTTAGAAAAGCTCATATAAATTCACATAAAGAAGTTATTTTTTATGAAATTATCCTAAAAATAAAGTAAATAACTAATAATAATTCTTAATTTTATAAATAGTTTTACTTGAGTGTTATAGTAAATAGTTGTACAATGTAGGTGTTAGGAGGTTCGTTATTATGGAACTAAAAGGATCAAAAACAGAACAAAATTTATTAAATGCTTTTGCAGGGGAAAGTCAGGCTTGTGTTAAATACCAATATTATGCTTCTCAGGCAAAAAAAGACGGATATGTAAAAATCCAGAACATTTTTGAAGAAACTTCAAAAAATGAAAAAGAACATGCAAAATTATGGTTTAAAGCTTTACACGGTGGTAAAGTTCCAACAACAACGGAAAATTTAAAAGACGCTGCTGCTGGTGAAAACTATGAATGGACCGATATGTATGTAGAAATGGCAAAAGAAGCTCGTGAAGAGGGATTCATTGAAATTGCTGAAAAAATGGAAGGTGTTGCTGCAATTGAAAAACATCATGAAGCTCGCTATAAAGCTATGTTGAAAGAAATTGAAGACAATACTTTCTTCAATAAAGGCGAAGACACAGTATGGATTTGTTTGAACTGTGGACATATCCATGTTGGTGCACAAGCTCCTGAGGAATGCCCAGTATGTGCACATGCTCGTGCTTACTTCCAAGAACTAAAAGATCATTACGAATAATTAAAAAATCTCGTTTCGGCGAGATTTTTTTAATAGAAAGATTTTCTTTTAATACAAGTTTTTTTATAATAGATTCATGAAGAAAAAAGTAACGTCAATCATAGAGGCAAATAATCTGTTGAAATCGGGATATGTCTTGATCATACTTGAAAATAGAACAGTTGTATGCATTAAGAATGGGATATATTTTTTGATGAATGAAAATTGGCATACGAAGGTCAAAGAAGAGGATTTTATTGAGATGTTTGAAAATAATACATTCATGATATGGGAAGATTCAACAGAGGAAGGGATTTCTTCTCAAAAAGATGAAGAGTATTATGCTTGGAGGCATAAATATCTATAAATTGTTTGAAACTGTATGTTTCCAATGATATGATTCACATAAAGTTAAGAAGGTGTTTTTAATGTCGATAATATCTTTTTTATTAATTATTGTAATTTCATTTATCGCAGGAATTGAAGGGATTCTAGATGAATTTCAATTTCATCAGCCTTTGGTGGCATGTACGTTGATTGGGCTGGTAACAAACCATTTGCCAGAAGGACTTATCTTAGGTGGCTCCTTACAGATGATGGCTTTAGGTTGGGCCAATGTAGGAGCTAGTGTTGCACCGGATGTTACTTTAGCCTCGGTAGCTTCTTCAATTTTTATGATTCAGGGATTAAATGGCAATGTTGCCAGTGAATATGTGATATCTGCTTCTATCGCAATCGCAATTCCTTTATCGGTCATCGGTTTATCTTTGACAAAAATCTGCCGAACAAAAGCCATAGGACTCGTGCACAAAATGGATGTTGCTAGCGAAACAGCTGATTTTAGCAGGATTGAAAAACTTCAAATTGCAGGTATTTGTATGCAGGGACTTCGTGTTGCGATTCCAGCAGCTATCTTGTTGGTGATTCCTTCTTATCTTTATACAGCTCTTTTTGAGGCTATGCCACAATGGCTGTTAGAAGGACTAAGCGTAGGAAGTGGCTTGATTCCAGCATTAGGCTTTGCGATCGTTATCAATGTATTAGCTTCAAAAAAGACTTGGCTTTTCTTTGCGTTAGGTTTTGTGCTTGCGGCTTTACCAAGTCTTACAACAATCGGTTTGGCTGTCATTGGAGTTTCGATTACATTGATTTATATGGCTTTAGATAAAGAAGATTATTCTGAAAAAGAATCCTGATCAAAATATGATCAGGATTTATTGTCTTTTTTTGCTTTATATTTATCTGAATCTAAGAAGAACATTGTAAATGTAGCTCTTGAAAGGAGTGTGTTTTTATCATTGAAGATAAATACCTCATAAACTCCAGTTGTTCTACCTCGTGAAATCTCTTGGGCGATACCGATTAGTTTACCTCCTGTTCCAGGTTTGATATAGTTGATGGTTCCGGTAAGTGTTACACTATCTCTTCCTGTCGCAAAAGAAGCAGCACCGGCTACTGTATCGGCTAGTGAAAATAAAGCTCCACCGTGAACAAAACCATGAACATTCAAGATTTGTTCATCAATGATCATTTCTACTTTGGCATATCCTTCTCTAACTTCTGTAACGCGCATGTCATTGGATTGAAGATATTGTGAACTGCTATTTAAGCGTTTCATTAATTCATTATTGTTTTGAACTGTTTCCATTACATTTTCTCCTGTTTGTTTTTTAGATATTGTATCACGAAATGTGTTTGGAACAAGTCTTGGTTGGTGTTATAATAAAACCATTAAACTAGAAAGAGGGATATTTGTGTTTGATAATATTGTTGTACAATTGGCTGTGGCAGTGTTGATTTTGGGGTATGTAGGTTATACAACATTCAAAAGCATAAAACTTTATATAGAGTATAAAAAGAATTTACCTAATTTTTTAAGTATGCATAAAGAAGCAAAATTATTTACGGATAGCCCAATTTGGTGGATTGGGACAAGTATTCTGGCTGTATTGGCCTTTGCGATGGTATTTATTACCGGTCAACTGGAAACAGAACAAGTGTTTTACTTTCGTTTAGCATATCTTGCAATTGCCGTGATTTTTGTTGGCTTGGCTTTGGAGACGTATGTTCGAAAAAGAGTATATTTGATTGATGAAGGAATATACTATATAGGAAAAATCTATCGTTTTAGAATGATGGCTAATTTTGAGGTTCGTAAAGGTATTGTTCAAAATATTCGTATTTTGATGAATGACAAAGAAAAGCTTGAAGTTTCTAAGAAGATGGGTGTTTATATAAATGATTCTTATGATGAATGGAAGAAGCAAAAGAAAGGAAGGAAAAAATGATTCCTTTATTTCTATCTGATTTGGATGGAACTCTTATTCATGAAGAAAATATGAAGATTTCTTCTGCAGATGTTGAAGAGATAAAACTATGGAAGAAACGAGGTTTTTTGTTTGGTTTGGTAACAGGAAGAGATCGGGTTTTTTGCTTGGATTTATTGAAACAATACGATATAACACCGGATTGTTTGATTACCTGTAATGGAGCGCTAACGTTTTGGAAAGAAAAGAAAATTGATGCTTCTTTAATAGATTTACAGATTTCTGAACAAATATTAAAGGAGTTAAAAAAGTATCAAGATATTATTGATTCTTTTTTTACTGCAGAAGATGGATATAATTATTTTTTAAGTGAAGATTATGAACGTATAAAGACAGAATTTTCATATTTAGGAAGAATTAAAAAAGAATCTTTGGAAAGCTTAATAAAGAGAAGATCGGATGGATTGGCAAAAATCAGTATTGCGGCCAAAAGTTTAGAGAACGTACAGAAACTTCTTCCAGAATTTAAAAATAAGTTTTTAGATGTAGAAGTTATGGCTACTTCAGATGATTATATTGAAATAACACGTAAGTCGGTTGATAAGGCTCATGCCATGAAAAAAATGATTGAATATAAAAATCTTGATATTGATGATGTCATCTTTATTGGAGATGGTTCAAATGATATACCGCTTTTTAATATGTTAAAATGCACATATGTAATGTCTAGTGCGCCAAATGAGATAAAAAAACACGCAAATTTATCAGTTTCTCATGTGGCAGATGCAATAAAAAAGGAAAGAGAGAATCGTTAATATGTCTAGAAAAAGAAAAAAGGGTGCGAAGGCTACAGCAGCTTCAATGGTTTTGGAGGTGCTAAAGAAAAGTAATGCAATCAACAAAGAAACGGCGCTTCCGGTGGAAGCTTTCAAAGATTTAAAACTTACTACAACAACTTTGAGTTATACAATAGCTAACCTTGTTGAAGAAGGTGTTGTTGGGCAAACAGAAGATGGTAAGTTTTATTATGATGATTTAGGTTTCAAGACTTTAGAAACTAAATTTGTTCGTGGCTATGCAATGATTTTTATCATACCGATTGCCGCGGTAATCTTGATTTATTTTATTCAATTTTTAATGAAATAAGTGTCGCATAATGCGACTTTTTTTAGAAAGGAAACAAATATGAGTAGAAAAGGTATGTTTCGTATCTTGGTTGTATTTATTGTAACGATTGCTCTTTTCGTAGTTGGATACTTCTCATTTGATTTCTATACCCAAAAAATTCCAATCATGTCAATTAAGGGGTCGAAAAAAATTGGGGCAACATATATGACACTAAATAATCCGTTTTTTGAAATCATTGATAAAGAGTTAAAGAATTCACTTACATCCGAAGGGTATACTTTGATATCGCTCGACCCAGTTCTTGATCTAGAAAGACAGAAAGAGCAAATAGAATATTTAATTGAGCAAAAGGTAGCTGCAATCGTAGTAAATCCTGTTGATTATATAGGACTTAGGTCAGTGTTGAAGAAAGCAAACGATGCGAATATTCCGATTTTTACAGTAGATACAGAAGTTGTTGATGAAGATCTTGTTACATATAATATAGTTTCAGATAATTATGATGCCGGAGTTCAATGTGCAAATGACATGATGGCAAGATTGGATGAGGCTAATATTGTGTTGTTGGAGCATAATGAAGCAAATTCTGCTTGTTTAAGAATACAAGGTTTCGTTGATGCCATAGGAAAAAATAGTAATTACCGTATTGTCGAACGTATTGATTGTCAGGGACAGTTGGAAGTGGCTATGCCTTTAATGGAGGAATATTTGCAGGAAAATGATGATGTTGATGTTGTCATGGCTTTAAATGATCCAAGCGCTTTAGGAACGCTTGCTGCCTTAGAATCACAAAAAAAGTTGGAAGATGTGTTGGTTTATGGGGTGGATGGAACACCTGAAGCAAAAAGATTAATTAGTGAAGGACGAATGCAAGCTACAGTGGCACAATCTCCAGAAACAATGGGGAAAAAAACGGGACAAGCTATAATAGACTATTTTAATGGGAAGAAAATTAGCGAAAAAGTTATTGAACCAGTTACGATCATTACGCAAGCTAATATTCAAAATTATTCTTTGGAGGGATGGCAGTAATGAACGGTTTTTTCAAACATAGATTAGATTATATTTTCCTTTTAATGAGTGTATTAAATGGTGCGTTAATTTTTTTTATAGGGATGATTGTAACTATATCAATTCAAAGAATCATTGATATAGAGAAAACTAGAAATTTTATTGATATGCTGCATTTTGTTCCAGGAAATGGCCTGTCAAACTTTATATTTTCAATGATTTGTTTTTTCTTGTTGATTCTTATTATGATAATTCCTTATTTCAGAAAATTGAACGGGGAAAGAATTATCCTTTACTATGCGTTTGAGATTTCTCTTTGTTTGTTGATAATAAAAAATACATATTTTACTAGTAATGTTATATTACTATTGGTAATGGCTGATGCAATGACATACATACCTAGCAATAAATCTCGTATATTGGTGTTGGTCGTACTTTTTTTGTTATATATGGGAGCGATTCGTGATTTTATTTCACCTTTTTATTCTGTTGCAAATTTTGAAGATTTTACATCTATTTATTCTTCTCGAACTACGGCAATGTTTTTAGGAATAAAGAATACATTGATTAGCTTAAATATTGTGGCTTTTATGTTGTATTTGTTTTTTCTAGTACAGGATAAAGTTGAAGAAAATCAAAGATTTATAAATTTGAATAAGAAACTGCAAGAAGCAAATGATCAATTGCGAGAATATGCAAATATTAGTGAAAAAATGGGGGAGACAAAAGAGCGTAATAGATTAGCAAGAGAAATTCATGATACATTAGGACATACATTGACGGGTATTTCTGTGGGGTTAGAGGCTTGTCAGGTAATAATGGATAAAGATCAAAAATTGGCGAAACAACAGTTGAAATTATTAAGTGAAAATGCTCGAAGAGGACTAGATGATGTTCGTCGTTCTGTGGATAAATTGAAACCGGATGCATTAGAACGCTATACTTTAAAAGAGGCTCTGGATATTTTGATGCTTGATTTTCAAAAAATGACAGATGTTTCGATTCGTTATATGTGTCATATTCCTTCTCTGGAATTAGAACAAGATGAGCAGGAAGTTGTGTATCGAATCGTTCAAGAAGGAATTACCAATGCGGTTCGACATGGCGATGCGACCATAATCTATGTAACAATAGCCAAAGAAGGGAATACATTGATCTTGATTATTGAGGATAATGGAAAGGGATGCAAAAAAATAAAAAGAGGTTTTGGACTAAATCATATGCAAGATAGAATAGATTTATTACATGGAGATATTCGTTTTTATGGGCAGAATGGATTTACAATAATTGCCGAGATTCCAATAAGGCAGGGAGAATAAGATGACTAAGATATTAATAGCAGATGATCAACAATTAATTAGAGAGAGTTTAAAAATCATTTTGGATATGGATAAAGATTTTGAAGTGATTGATTTGGTAGGAAATGGAAAAGAAGCGCTGGAAAGCATAGAGACAAATAAACCAGATGTGGTTTTAATGGATGTAAGAATGCCGCAGATGGATGGGGTTGAATGTACGAGAGTCATCAAAAAAAAGTATCCAGAAATTAGTGTTATCATATTAACCACATTTGATGATGATGAATATATTTATGATACAATAAAAAATGGTGCCAGTGGATATTTGTTGAAGGGATGTTCTTTTGAAGAGTTATCAAAATCTATCCGTTCTGTTTTAAATGGAGGAGCAATTTTTAATCCAAATGTAGCTAAGAAATTAACCTCATTTTTTTCACAAATGGCAAATAACCCAGAATATTTGTCTTGGGACAAAGATGGGTTACCAGATCTAAGTGAAAATGAATGGAAGATCATTGAACAGATTGGACAGGGACTGTCAAATAAAGAGATTGCATCGCTATTGCAGTTTAGTGAGGGTACGATACGAAACTATTTAAGTGTGATTCTGGATAAATTAGAGCTTCGAGATCGTACGCAGTTGGCAATATGGTATTTAAAGAAAGGTAGAAAATAATGAAAAAATGGCAGTTAAGAATAATTTTTGCCTTAATTGCTGTATGTCTTGTCCTGTCTTTGCTTTATATAAATTCAAGTAAAACTTTAAAGATAGGTGTAATTACAGGTAGTAATTGGGGTGTTCCAAGCCCGGATGCTTTAAAAATAATAGACAATGCAATTGAAAGATTTGAGAAAAAAAATCCTAATGTAAATGTTGAATATGTTTCAGGAATACGAAAAGAAGATTATTCTGAATGGATTTCTCAACAAGCTCTTTCGGGTGATATGTGTGATGTATTCATGGTTATCTCAAATGATTTGGCAACATTTTCTGATGTAGGAATTTTAGAAAATCTGAGTAGTTATATTGAAAGTGATCCAAGTTTCGATGAATCAGTATATTTTTCTAGCTCTTATCAATCTGGACAAGTAAACAACGTCCAATATGCTTTGCCTTATGAAAGTGTACCTACTTTAATGTATGTTAATAGGACATTATTAGAAAGTGAAGGAATCAAAGTGCCTGACCAAAATTGGACGTGGGAAGATTTCTATGAAATCTGTGAAAAAATGACAAAGGATACAGATGGAGACGGAGTCTTGGATCAATTTGGTCAATATGGATATACGTGGGAAAATGCTATATATTCAAATGGTGCAAAAATTTTTAATGAAGAAGGTACGGAGTCTTTATTGCAAGAGGATAAGGTATTTGACGCTATTGAATTTATGCGAAAACTCGAAAGATTGAATAAAGGTCAAAAAGTAACAAGTGAAATGTTTGATAGAGGCCAAGTTGTATTTTGTCCAATGAGTTTTAGTGAATATAGAGCATATAAACCGTATCCATGGAGTGTGAAGAAATATTCGAGTTTTGAATGGGATTGCATACCTATGCCTGCGGGACCAAGTGGAAGTAATGTATCTCAATTGGATACATTATTGGTAGGGATGTCAAGAAGTTCTAGAAATAAAGATATGGCATGGAAATTTTTAAAAGAACTATCGTTTAATGTAGAAACTCAAAAAGACATTTTTAGATATTCTCAAGGTGTTTCCGTTTTAAATACAATTACAAATACTGATATGATAATTGATTCATTGCAGGATGAAACACCTGGCGGGAGCAATTATGATTTAGGTTTTTTTAATTCCATGATGGAAAATGCGATTCCAATAAAAGAGTTTAATGGGTATGAACAAGCTATGGCTATTATTGACGGAGAAGTTAATTTACTATGTATAAATGATGAGGATATTGATACAGCCATTAGTCGAATTCAAGATCAAGTTAATACTTACTTAGAAAGTGTGAAATGACAAATGTAATTTGAAATCCGGTTACATTTGCAAATTGAAAATGATTTCACAAAAACCTATAATAAGCTATGAAAAACGAAATATGTGATGAAAGCGCAAACAAGTTAAAAAAATATAACTGAAATATGTGAATATTATGTGAGAAAACGCTTGCAATGACATAACATTTCGTTTATACTCTTATTATAGTAAAACGTAAAACGGAGGGAAAAATAATGAAATATGTTGTAATGGTAAGTCATGGTGAATTTGCACCTGGATTGCATTCAGCTGTGAAAATGATGACTGGCGATCGTGAAGACGTGTTATCTACAAGTTTAAAAGCTGATATGAGTGCAGATGAATTTGCAGCAAATTTTGAAGAATTGGTTAAGAATTTTACTGCAGAAGATCAAGTTGTTTTATTGGCAGATATTTTAAGTGGTTCGCCTTTTACTAATGCATTAAATGTATTAGATCAAAAAGGATTGTTGCCTAATACATTGGTTATTGCTGGAATGAACATGCCTTTAGCAATTACTGCAGTATTAATGAAAGACAATTTTGATAATGTTCAAGATTTAAAAGAAACTTTATTGAGCGAAGGTCGTTCAGGATTGACTGATTTTGTTGTTTCATCAGATGATGACGATGATGATCTATAATAGGCTAAAACGCTAGTAGCGTAAAGCATAAACAGATAATAAAGGAGGATAAGGAAATGATTAGTTTCATTCGTGTGGATGATAGAATTATCCACGGACAAATCGTTACAAGATGGTCTAAAGAATTCCCTTGTGACGGTATTGTTGCAGTAAACGATAAAGCTGCAACTACTCCTGTATTGGCTCAATCATTTAAAGCTAGTACAGACAAAAAGGTCTTTGTTTGGACAAAAGAACACTGGAGAGAAAAAGCAGAGACAGTTAAAAATTCAAGCAAAAAATATTTCTTGATTACTAAGAACCCAGTTGATATGAAAGAAATATTGGTTGATGATGGTTTTGTTCCTAATGATGTTAAACGTGTTGTTATTGGACCATGTAATGATCGTCCGGGCGCTGTTAAATTGGGAAATAACCAAAGTATCACTCAGGAAGAAGCAGAGGCTTGCGAAGCAATGACTAATGCTGGTTATGAAGTATACTTCGCACTATTAAAAGAAACTGCAATTGGTAACTGGGAAAAATTTAGATCTAAATTCGGTTACTAAGCAACCGATCTAGATATAAAATTCATAATAATTTAGAAAAGGAGAGAGATGAATTATGAGTTTAGTACAAGCAATTTTGATTGGTATCATGAGTTGTACAGCAGCTTCTACAATCGCTTGTTTGGGTACAACTGTCGGTAACTACACATTGAACCGTCCGTTAGTTGCATCTTTATTTGTTGGTCTAATTTTAGGTGACGTTGAAGGATGTATCTTAATTGGTATCCCAATGCAGGTAATGTGGATCGCTCTTGTTACACCTGGTGGTACAGTAGCATCTGACTTGCGTGCCGTAAGTTATATCGGTATTCCTTTGGCTTATGTAGGAGCTAAAGCAGCAGGTATGGATTTTGGTGGAGATGAAGCATATGCTTTAGCTTCAAGTATTTCAGCAATGACTGGTGTAATCGGTATCTCTTTGTTCTACGGAACAGCTATGATGAACTTGATTTGGCAGCACATTGGTTGGGCACAATTGGATAAAGGTAACTTGGATTGCTTAGGAAAAGTTACAGCTATCTATCCATTGATTTCACACTTTGTATTATCTTTCTTGCCAGTTACATTACTTTGCTACTATGGATCAACAGCAGTAGAGTCACTATTTGCTCAGTTGAACACAGATGTATGGTATGTAAAAGCTATGTTAGCTGTTGGTGCAGTACTTCCTGCAGTAGGTATCGCAATCTTGTTGAAATCAGTAGTTTCTAAACCAACTGATTTGATTTACTTCTTATTAGGTTTCGCTTTGGCAAAATCAATGGGATTAACATTGATCGCTGCTACAGTAGTTGGTGCTGTATTCGCATTAATTAACTACAACATGACTATGATGAAACTTTCTGGTGTATCTTCAGGAAGCGCAGATTACGATGATGAGGAGGATATTTAATTATGAAAAAGATTTCTAAGAAAACATTAAATTCTTCTTTCTGGCGTTGGTGGTATGGTAACCTAACTTGCTTCTCTCAAGAACACATGCAGACATTTGGATATATGTGGTCAATGCTTCCTATTATTAAGGAATTGTATGCTACTAAAGAAGAACAATGCGAAAAAATGACAGCTTATTATCCATTCTTCAATACAGAACCACAGATTGGTTGTATCGTAGTTGGTATTACAGCTGGTTTGGAAGAAGCACGTGCAAATGGTGCTGAAGGTATCGATGATGAAATGATTAATGGTATCCGTGCTGGTTTGATGGGTCCATTGGCTGGTATTGGTGACTCTTTGATCGTTGGTACTTATATTCCTATTTTACTTGGTATCGCTTTAGGACTTGCAGAAGGTGGATCTGTATTAGGACCATTATTCTACATCGTTGTATGGAATGTTACTTCTACTTGGTTCCAGCATTTCGTTTATATGAAAGGTTATGAACTTGGTGGATCTGCTGTTGAATTGTTAGTTGGTGAAAAAGCTACTGCATTCCGTGAATCTGTAATCGTAATGGGTCAAGTTATCGTTGGTGCTATGGCTGCTTCTTGGGTAAGCGTAACTACTCCAATCGTAATCGCAAAAGACTCTACTGGTGCTGATGTATTATTACAGGCTAAATTAGATGGCGCATTCCCTGGCGTATTAACTTGCTTATTCGTATTATTCGCTTGGTGGTTAATGGCTAAAAAGAATGTTACTCCAATCAAAGTATTGTTACTATTCGTAGTAATCGGATTTGTTGGATCAGTAATCGGATTCATCGGTTAATAAAAATTCAGTTACTGTTTAGGCGAAGGCTTTGCCTTCGCTTATTTTTTAATTAGAGGAGGATCTGTATGAAGATGTCTAAAAAAGAACGAAATGATTTAGCAAAAATAATTGAACAAGAAAACGAGCTTATCCTTCGACTTGGAAGAATGATACGTCATGGAGCTATAATATTTTTGGCTTGTATTATTCTATGTATATGGGGTTGGACAGGAATGGTTGATCCAATGCTCCCAAATATTAGTGAAGGTGTACGTATTGTTGTAAAATGGGTTGCCTTATTTGGAGCAATAGTTTCTGGTGTATTTACTATTCTTGCGTTTTTATCACATAGAAACGGTAAAAAAAGTTTGTTAGCGAAAATTGATCGTTTTCAAAACAAGAAATAATTTGACGTAATTATTATATAATCACAAAAATTCACATACTCAGTCCATTATTTCTTTAAGATTTATTTGTATTATATAGTCGAGCCAAGGATAGAGGCTCACTTCATAATCAAAATTCCCTTTCTCTAATTTTCTTAAACGATAAGGCCCGCATAAAATGCGGGTTTTATTGTTTATATCTGAAAGGGGGATATATTGAGCTATGATAGACATAAAATAAGTATATTGATATAATATTGAAGAAAGATGGGATTTAATATGCGTGAAAAAATTAGAATAATTATGTATTCAAGTGCCGATAAGATTGATGGTCAAGGTGTCGGCAGTGCTTATCTTGAACAAGTAAATTTAATTAGGGAAGGTGCTTCCGATTTATTTGATGTAGAAGTTAATAACTGGATAAAAACACCAGATATTCAGCACTTTCATACTTTGGATCCATTTTATTTTTTAAAAATGCAAGATACAAAGGCAGCTTGCATTGTATATTGTCATTTTTTACCAGATACACTTGATGGCAGTATTAATATACCTGCTCCTTTTATGAAGACTTTCCAAAGCTATGTCATTTCTTTTTATAAGGCCGCAGATCGTTTGGTAGTCGTAAATCCAATATTTATTGATGAGTTGGTGCGTTACGGAATTGAAAGAGAAAAGATCTATTATATTCCAAACTATGTTTCCAAAGATAAGTTTTATAAAAAGAGCAATGAAGAAAAATTGGAAATTCGATCTAAATATGGTTTAAAAGAAGATGATTTTGTCGTAATGGGAGCTGGACAAGTACAAACTCGAAAAGGTGTGCTTGATTTTGTGGATGTAGCTAAAAAAATGCCAGATGTGCAGTTTGTATGGGCTGGAGGATTTAGTTTTGGTCGCATTACTGATGGTTATGAAGAATTAAAGAAACTTCAGGAAAACCCGCCAAAAAATGTACATTTTTTAGGCATTATTCCACGTGAAGACATGCTTGATATCTATAATATGAGTGATGTATTATTTATGCCTAGTTATAATGAATTATTCCCTATGACTATTTTAGAGGCTGTTAATATACATGTACCGTTGGTGTTGCGTGATTTAGATTTATATAAAGATATTTTATTTGATCATTACATGAAGGCATCAGATAATGATGGTTTTGTTCAATGTATTAAAAACTTAAGAGAAGATGCGTCAGTATATGATCAATATGCAAAGGAAAGTAAAAAGATTAGTGAGTTTTACTCAAAGGAAAATGTTTTATCAATGTGGATTGATTTTTATCTGGAAGCTTTTAAAGAAAAACAGGATGAATTATTAAAAAAGAGAGCAAATAATAGAAACGTAGGTTAAAGATGAAAAAACAGAAAATGTTATTGAATTTTCTTATAATTATCCTTTTAACGGCATTGGTATTGTGGTTTGCCTTGAAAGATAATTATAAAGAAATACTCAATGCAATCTCACAAATGAATGTCATATTTTTAATTATTATATTACTTTGGGGAGTTTTATACACAGTTGTATGGGGATTTGTGTATCTTATTCTAGGACGTAAATATAATAAAAAATTTTCATTGTTGAATGGTATTGTTGTATCTTTTGTGGGAACGTTTTTTTCTGGAATAACACCGAGTAGTACAGGTGGGCAGTTTGCTCAAGTATATATTATGAAAAAACAAGGAATCAAAGTTAGTGATGGTGCAAGCCTTTTATGGGCAGATTTTATCATTTATCAAACGACTATGATGATTTATGTAACTATTTTATTTTTATTGCGTTTTTCATACTATAGTGCCCAATCTGGATGGTTTATGATCATTTTGTTTGGGTATTTGATTAATGCCGTTGTGATTCTGGCATTATATACAATGGCATTATTCCCTAAGGTTTATATTCGTCTTTCAAGGACATTGGTCAAGATTTTGGCAAAGATAAAAATCGTTAAAAATCCTGAGAAGACATTGGATTCATGGACACTTCAGATGACAAGTTTTACGACTGAGATCCGAAATATCTCTAAAGATAAGAAAAGCATTCTTGCTTGTTCCTTAGTGAATGTGGTGCGTTTAACTTTATTGTATTCACTTCCATTCTTTATTGGACGAGCTTTAGATGTTTCGTTAGAGTGGTCTCGGATGATTGACGTCATAGCTTTGTCAAGCTTTGTAACGATGGCAAATAGTTTTATTCCAATTCCAGGAGCTAGTGGCGGAACAGAAGTTGTCTTTACATTGTTATTTGGATCTTTAATGAGAACAATGACAGGGGCTGTTATGATCTTGTGGCGTTTTTCCACTTATCATATCATCCTATTGATTGGCGGAATCATTTTTGCGATTGCGAAGAATTACTATGATAAAAAAAGTAATGAGATATCTGCTGTGGGTTTAGAGCAGTATGAGGAGTGAGAAGATGCGAATTGGATTGTTTACAGATGCTTATTTACCAGATATAAATGGTGTGGTTTCCAGTGTTGTAACGCTAAAACGAGCGTTAGAAGAACTAGGACACACCGTCTTTGTTATTTCAAATCATAAAAGTTCTAAAATTAGTTTTGAAGATCATGTGTTACGTCTTCCTGGATTAGAACTAAAAAAATTTTATGGATATAAAATGAGCAGCCCTATTCAGTTTGAAGCTTATGAGTATGTTCGTGATATGGGTTTGGATGTTGTCCATGTACAGACTGAATTTGGGGTAGGTATGTTTGCTAGACAATGTGCTAAAAATTTTAATATACCACTTGTGTATACATATCACACAACATATGAAGACTATACGCACTATATTAATCCAATGGATCTAGAAACGGTAGAACATATGGGGAAAATTGCTGTTCGTTCTCTTTCTAGAATGCTTGGAAATGGGGCTCAGGCGGTTATTGCACCAAGTGAAAAAACACGAAGCACTTTGATCAGCTATGGAGTAAATACGCCAATTTATGTTGTTCCTACTGGATTGGAACTTTCCAATTTCGATCGAAATAATTTAGATATTGAAAAGGTAAAAGAAATTCGTTCTTCATTAGGTTTATCTGAAGAAGATCATGTTGTTGTATTTGTAGGACGTATCGCAAAAGAAAAGTCAATTGATGTTCCGATTCGTGCCGTAGCCAAAAGCAATGATGAACATTTACATCTTGTAATCGTAGGTGGTGGAACGGATGAAGGATATTACAAAGAAATTGCCGATGAATTAAACTGCAATGACCGAGTACATTTTGTAGGTCGAGTTCCTAAAGAAGAAATTTCATATTACTATGCAGCTTTTGATTGTTTCGTTTCTGCATCTATGACAGAAACTCAAGGTATGACTTATATTGAGGCTTTGGCAAGCGGTCTATGTGTGTTTGGGCGTCGAGATGAAGTATTGAATGAACTCGTCTTTGAAGATAAAACGGGATATTACTTTGATGATGAAGATGAATTAGTTGAAAAATTTGATCTTTTCTTTGGTAAATCAAAAGAACAAAGAGAAGCGATGGCCAATGACTGTATTGCTAAGACAGAACCATTTGATACAGAATTATTTGCTCATAAAGCATTGGCTGTATATGAGCAGGCTATTGATGATTTTTCACAGGCATTTGTCGTTGAAAAAATCAAAATGGTAGATGATTATGTACGCTTAACTGTTCAAAGAGATAGTGATCGAGAACCGGTAAAATTCTTGATCCCACTAGATGATTTTTTCGATTTGAAGATTTCTGTCAATACAATCTTAGATGCTTATCTTGTTGAGAATTATTTAGAGCTTCAAGATTTCTACAAGGCTTTAAAAATTGCCCAGACAAGAGTTTTGTCTGTAGACTGTACAGCACATGAAATAGAAGAGTACTGTTTGAGAAGACTGGATGTTTCATCAGAGGATGCAAAAACGATTGTACAGGAACTAGAACAAAAAGGTTTGATCAATGATCGACAATATGCCATGGAAAAGGCACAAGTCTGGCATTCTTATGGGCAAAACAGTGCACAAATCAGAAATAAATTGTATAAAGCTGGGGTAGATAAAGACTTGATCGAAGAAGCTATTTCTACTTTAGAAGAAACAACTGAAATCAAGAATGCTCACGCGGTTGCCAAAAGACTTGTACATAATTTAAAAGAACAGTCAAATCGTATGAAGAGACAAACTTTGACTAATAAATTAATTACAAAAGGGTACTCTTTGGATATTGCTAGGCAAGTCTCAGAATCTTTTGAATTTGATGATGACGATTCAAAATCATTGGAGTTGACGATTAAAAAGGCAGGGCGATTATATGCATCTTTTGAAGAGCCAAAACGCAGTAATAAAATTCGTATATATTGTTTAAGGAAAGGCTATACTTCAAGCCAGATAGATGAAATATTGGAAGGTGAATCACTTGAAAATTAATGAAATTAACAGCGAAGGCAAAATTTCTATCAAAGCTTTGATCACAAAGTGTGATAAAGGAAAAACTCAGAAAAATACACCTTATCTTTCTTTGATTTTAGAGGATAATACTGGGATCCTTGATACGAAATATTGGAATTTAACGGATGAACAAGTCCAAAAATATAAGGCAGGAATGGTTGTATCTGTTGAAGGAGATGTAATTTTGCATCGAAATGCATATCAATTACGTGTGCATAAAATGGAAATCATAGAAGAAAATGATTTGAGCGCTTATGTTAGAAGTGCTCCTATGACTAGGAATGAAATGGAAGCAAAAGTCAATGAATATATATCCATTATTAAAGATGAGGATATTAAGGCTTTGACAAAAACAATATTGCAGGAATCAAAAGATGATTTTTTCAATTATCCAGCTGCCGTAAGAAATCATCATAATTTTGTAGGAGGGTTGGCATTCCATTCCATTTCCATGGTAGAGTTATGCTTAATGGTTGCTAAACAGTATACATGGTTGGATAAAGACCTTTTGATTTCAGGCGCTTTGTTGCATGATATAGGGAAAATAGAAGAGTTTTCTAGTGCCATATTACCTGAATATACAATTGAAGGTAATTTATTAGGACATATCTCATTGATGGCAGCTCGTGTGGATCGAGTTGCGCATCAGTTAAATATTCAAGACAAAGAATCAGTGATGTTGATAAAACATATGATCTTATCGCATCATGGAAAAATGGAATTTGGTTCACCAGTTCTTCCAATGATACCAGAAGCGGAAGTTCTTTCTTCAGTGGACAATTTAGATGCACGTCTTGTTATGATGAAAAATAGTATTGATCAAATAGTACCGGGAGAATTTGGACCTCGTGTTTTTGCGTTGGAAAATAGAATGATATATCACAGAAAGGAATCAGAATGAAAGTAGGATTTGTCTCATTAGGATGTTGTAAGAACCTGGTTGATTCAGAAATGATCATGGGAATGTTGAAAGAAAACCATCATCAGATTGTTTCGAATCCTAGACAGGCAGAAGCCATTATCATTAATACATGTGGATTTATTGAATCAGCAAAAGAAGAATCTATCAATACGATTTTTGAAATGGCAAAGTACAAAGAAGATAAGTTGAAAAAACTAATTGTTTGTGGATGTCTTGCTCAGCGTTATACTTCGCAATTGATTGAAGAGATTCCTGAAATCGATGCGGTTATTCCAATTCGAGATTATAATGAATTGGCAAATCGTTTACAGGAAATCCTACATGACGAAGGTAAAGGAAATTTCTATAAGAGTGAGCGTTTATTAAGCGGAAAACCATGGCATGCGTATTTAAAGATAAGTGATGGATGTTCAAATCGCTGTGCGTATTGTGCCATTCCTTTAATTCGAGGAGATCAAAAAAGTCGCGAAATTCCAGATATCGTAGAGGAAGCAAAATATCTTGCATCAATTGGGGTAAAGGAATTGACTTTAATTGCTCAGGACACCACAAAATATGGTTTGGATAATTACAATGAGTTAAAGTTGGCTGAACTTATCAAAGAGGTAGATAAAATAGAAGAGTTCCACTGGATTCGTATTTTGTATATGTATCCAGATGAAATTGAAGATAAGGTCTTAGAAGCGATGTACGAAAGTAAGCGCGTAGTACCATATTTTGATATTCCTATGCAGCATGCCAATAATCGCTTGCTTAAAAGCATGAATCGAAGAGGAACGAAAGAGGATGTACTTGCGTTGATTCACAAGATTCGTACTATGTTCCCTGATGCCACTTTAAGAACCACAATGATAGTAGGCTTTCCTGGAGAAACTCAGGAAGATTTTGAAGAATTGGTTGATTTTATCAAAGAGGTTAAATGGGATCGAATGGGAGCATTTACTTATTCCAAAGAAGAGGATACCCCTGCTTACAACTATCCAAATGAAATTGATGAAGAAACACAAAATGAAAGATTATCAATATTAATGGAAATTCAAAGAGAGATTTCGCTCAAACAGAATAAAGAGAAGATCGGTAAAATCATCGAAGTTCTCGTTGAAGAAAAAGAAGGTTTGACTAATCGTTATCGTGGTCGTTCAAGTGCAGATGCGCCAGATGAAGTTGATGGACAGGTAATTTTTACATGTGATGAAGATCTAGATATGGGTTCTTTTGTACAGGTCGAGATTACGGATGCAAAAGAATATGATCTATACGGGATATGGAAAGAATCGTAGGCTTTGAGCCAATTGTTCATGGCGATGATACGATATTGATCTTAGGCTCTATGCCAAGTCTAGAAAGTCTAAGACAAAGCATGTATTATGCTAATAAAACAAATCGTTTTTGGAAGATGTTAACAAGCATTTATAAAAAGCCAAGTGATGTGCTAGAAGAAAAACTTTATCTATTGGAATATGCACATATTGCGTTATGGGATATTTGTCATTCGTGCATTCGCCAAAACAGTGCAGACTCAAAAATTCGAGATGTAAAAGCAAATGATGTTGAAAGCTTGTTAAAAGAAAATCCATCAATTCAAAAAATTATTTGTAATGGGACAACAAGTTATAAAAATTTATGTCGCTTTTTTCCACAATTAATTGATAAAACAATTGTATGTCCGTCTACATCGGCGGCAAATGCCAAGTTCAGGTTGGAAGATTTGATTCATATATATGAAAGGGTTTTGAAAAATGAGTAAATTGTATTGGGCTAAAGTAAAAGAAAATGCGATTATTCCTACAAAGCGCATTGAAGATGCAGGATATGATTTTTATCCATGTTTTGAAGAAGATTATTTAGAAATAAAACCTTTGCATACACGTCTAATACCATTAGGTGTGGCTACAGCGTTTGATTCTAATTACGTTATGATTTTAAAAGAAAGAGGTTCTACAGGAACTAAAGGAATTGCGCAACGTTCAGGGGTTATTGACTCAGGATATCGGGGTGAATATATGGCACCTGTCACGAATGTGAATGATAAGCCAATTTGTATCATCAAAAAAGCGGCTTTAGAATCTTGGAGCGAACAGAAAAAAGAAGAGTATATTATTTATCCTTATGAAAAGGCTTTATGCCAGGGAGTACTTTTGCAGATGCCACAATTAGAAAGTGAAGAGCTTTCTTATGAAGAACTGCAAAAAATGGAGTCTAAACGGATGTCAGGATTATTAGGAAGTTCGGGAAAATAGACTAAATTGAATTTAAGGAGACCATTCGGCCTCCTTTATTTTTTTTCTAAAAAGGTAACAACGTTTATTGAAAAAAGAAAATTTTACTCAATTGGTTTATGATAGAAGCTTCCATAGAAGTGATTTGTTTTATATGAGTTTATGATTACATTTGGCTTGACACTTCTTATACAGTCGACAACATCTGCTTCTTCATAGCTACTAACTACAGCTTTACAAATATAAAATCTTTTTTTGCTGTAAGCACCATAGGCATCAACAACGCTCATTCCATGCTTGAAATTTGAAATAAAAGCTTCTGTTACTGACTCCGGATCATCTGTTGTAATCTCAACGGTAATCTGTGCATATCGATGGTGAAAACTAGAAATCATGCGTGTAGAAATAAATTGGAAGATGATTGAATATCCGGCAGCTTTCCAGCCAAACAAAGCTCCAAAGATTATAATCATACAAGCATTAAAAATGAAAACGTAATCCCATATGCTTTTATGAAGTTTATCTGAAATATAGAGAGCGATAAAATCGGTTCCTCCGGTTGATCCATCAGCCTTTAAAGCTAGAACAATGCTCATTCCATAAAGAGCTCCACCAAAGAACACGTTCAATACTAGATCGTCAAAGAATGGATCAAATGAAAGTATCTGCAAGAAAAGAGAAGTGAGCCCAAACTGTAAGCAACTAAGAAAGGTAAAACGTTTAGATACACTTTTAAGACATAAAAGAGCAGCAGGTATGTTTAAAGCTAATATTGCTAAAGAAGTTGAAATATTTATTCCGATTAAAGTACCTATTTTATTTAACAAAATAGCGACTCCAGTAAATCCACTGGATAATAGATTGCACGGATTCATAAATACTTGAATCGTATAGACTTGCAGTAATGAACTTGCAATTGTCATGATAACGGATATGATAAAACGAACCCATTTATATTTTTTTAATTTTTTGATTTGTTTAGTCATAAAGAATCACCTCTAAACACAAAGCATATTATAATGATAAATTAAATAGACAATTATAAGATTATTTCCTAATCATCCGGAAAATCTGTGCTTCCTAATATTAGGAAATCCTGGGGTATACAATTTAAATGGATGTGAGTTATAATAGATAAGTCAAATTGTCATAATATACTTCATGTAGAGAAAGGATAATGAAAATATGTTAAATAAGCGACAGGAGAAAATAATCATGTTGCTAGATGAATCAAAGAGTTGGATTACCGGTAAGGAAATCTCTCGTTTGATGAATGTTTCAGATAGAACGATTCGTAGCGATATTGAAAACATAAATCGATATTACGATAAACAATTGATTGAATCGAATCTTAGGAGTGGATATCGAATTAATGCAGATGTCCTTGTTACTTTACCTATTGAATTAAATTCAGCAATTCCTCAGACACCACAAGAAAGATGTGTGTATATAATACAGGAACTATTATTTGAGAAAAAAGAAATTAATCTTTTGGATTTACAAGATCAGGTTTTTATTAGTGGTTATTCTATAGATAATGATATAAAAAGAATTAAAGTAATGTTAGAACCATATGAAAATTTAAGACTGGTCCGTTCTAGAAATTGTATACGATTAGAAGGAAGTGAACAAAGTAAGCGCTTGTTGTATAAAGAGCTTCTATCACAAGAAACACAAGGAAATTTCCTGAATTTAAATAAGTTATCAAGTATGTTTGTGGATTTTGATTTGTTGAAAGTAAAAGAATATTTAGAAGAGACTTTAGACAAGTATAATTACCATGTTCGAGAGATGGCAATGCCTTTATTGATGATTCATGTTGGAATATCAATAGAGCGTATGTTTAGACACAATTATATTGAAACTACAAGAAATGTTCAGGATCTTAAGAAACGCAAAGAATACGTAATCTCTAAAGAGTTCTTTACAAAACTCTCAAAAAAAATGCCAATCGAAGTTAAAGAAGATGAAATTATATTATTTGCTTTGCAGTTGATGGGGAAACGTTCTTTAGATGTACAAAGTGATTTAGTTGTTAAGAAAACTGGCATGAATGTTGACGAATTTATTGAAGATATAATAGAGATGATAAAGGAAGAATTCGATATAGATTTCTCAAAAGATTTAGATTTGAAAAGTGGTTTAGCTGTTCATCTGCAAGGCGTGATGGAAAGAATTAATCGAAACATGGCTATTTCAAATATTTACCTTCAGGAATTGAAACGTAAATATCCTTTGGTGTTTGAATTGGCAGTTCGAGTTGGCCGGCAGATGGAAAAAACTTTAGATATGAAAATATCGGAAGATGAAATCGGATTTCTTGCTTTACACCTTGGGGCTGCATATGAAAGAACTAGTATTTACTCAAAGTATAGAGCTGTGATGATTTATCCTGTTGAGCAAGCAATGAGTAACATGTGTTTAAGAAAAATTGAAAATTTATTTTCAGAACGAATGGATATAGTGGAATGTGTAAATTTTTTTGAAGAGAGTGCTATTCGAAAACTAGATCCAGATTTAATTTTAACAACATTACAGTTAAAACATAATCTTGACATTCCTACAGTTCAAATTTCATTATTTCTAAATACGGAGGATGAAAGTAAAATATTTCAAACATTAAATATTTTAGACAGAAATACATTTAAAAGAGATTTTGAAGATAGTTTGATCGGATTGATCCAGGAAGAAACATTTCATTATGATTTGGATTTAAAAACGCCTTCAGAAGTAATCTCATATATGTGTGATCATTTAGAAGAACTCGGTTACAGCAATGAAGAGTTTAAAAAATCTGTGCTTAAAAGAGAAGAAATGGCAGCTACGAGTTTTGTGTATTCTTTTGCGGTACCGCATGCTTTAAATGTAAGGAGTTACCGACCGGCTATTTCGGTGGCTTTCTTGAAAAAGCCAATTCAATGGGGTGAGTTTGAGGTGAAAATGGTCATACTCTTGGCGATAGATGAAGAACATCAAGATGTATTAAGAATGTTTTTTACATGGTTAAGTAATATGATTAATGATGCTAATCATTTTGCTTCTTTACTAGAAACAAAAAATTATAAAGATTTTATTACTAAGATAGTAGAATAAGGAAAGGTGTTATTGAATGAACATAAATCAAAATGGAAAATTTGGTGTGCAACTTAAAAAAGTAAATGTAAACAATTTTTCTCGTGTAGTTGCATACATTATAGACTGGTATATTGCAACGATGGTATCCAGTATACCTATTGTAATCATTACATCAATGGTCAATCACACAACTGTTATTACGCAAGAATTAAATAAGCTACCTTTAATATGGGGTGTTATTACAGGTGTTTTAGCAATTATATTTTATTTAGGGTACTATTTTGTGCTTGAACTTAAGGTATATAAAGGGCAAACATTTGGAAAACGAATCATGAAGTTAAAAGTTGTAAAAGATGATGGTAATGATGTAGATTTCAAATCAATCTTGTTACGCGAGGGGTTAGGTGTAATGATCATCGAAGGATATCTTGCAAATAGTTCGAGTTATCTTCGTCAAATCATTCAATTATTTACTGAAGTAAATATCATGGATATGTCTGTTTATTTATTCGGTATAATAAGCGCAATATCAATTTTAATGGGTATTGCAAGTCCAAGCCGCAAAATGATTCATGATCATATTGCGAAAACTCATATTATTTCTACAAAAGAAGAACAGGAATAAGAAATTAGAAAGAACTTCCTAAAATCTAGGAAGTTTTTTAGTTTTTAAGAAAAAACAAAATAATATAAAATACAAATTAGAAAGAGAGGGTGTATTTATCCATCATAATAAATACACCCTCTCAGATCGGAAGAGCGTCGTGTA